>NZ_JBLROA010000078.1:0-23339 GCF_047921505.1 Micromonospora sp. SL1-18
TTAGCTCCAACCTCCGGCTGGTCTCTGAGCTCGTCGCGCTGCAGGTGCTCCGCAGCGGACTGCATGGTCACCAGATCCCCGCTGCCGGAAAACTTCAGGCAGTCCCACCAGGACGGTAGCCCGATCATGACCTCCAAGGCTTCGGCAAGGTTATGGCCGATAAGGCCGGCCTGCCCTTCAGAGCTGGCATACAAGACCGGACGGATTGAGCGGCGTTCACCGCAGAGGAAGAAATGTGCCGCCAGTGAAGTCACCTGCTATGCCTTCCAGGGCATGCCCGGACGACAGCCGGACAGTCTCGACGTGATCACCGCGCGTGAGGTCAAACTCGCAGACCTCCCACAGCAGCTCGGCGAGACTCAGGTCACGGCGAACCAATTCCAGGAGCTCGTCATCGCTCTTCACGCGGCGGACGATAACAGTCAGCCTGGTCCGCAAATCCCGTCGGACTGTGCCCTCGACATCCGCTCATAGGCCACGACCGCGCGTCGACCGCCACGGTACGTGCTTCACACATTGTGACGCCCGATCGGCGGCATGGCAGTGCACGGGCCCACCGCTGGCTGGATCTCAGGGACATCCGGGGCAGTCGCACCGAAGTTGGGGGCTGAGTTCGTCGGCGCGTTCGTGGCGGATGGCGTTGCCCGATCGCGGACTTTTTGCAGTTGGCCGGCGGTCAGGCGGCGGGCGTTCCAGATCAGTTGGGCGGCCTCGGCTGCGTCTGGGTGGGCCGGCGGTTGGTCGCCGGCCAGCTCGATGCCGGTCAGCGCGCTGAGGCAGGGCCGAGAAGCTGACTGCGTTGTGGCGGCCTCGCCTGGGGCGCCACCCGATGATCAGACCTGCTGTTCTGGGTCTCCTCTGCCTCGGACAACCCCGACGAGTGGCCCGTGGTGATATTCCATTCGAACGGCTGTACCTGGTCCGGCGCCGGCGTGGTCATCCGCGCACTCCTGTGAGCGGCAAGCAATCGCGGTCGCTGTCAGTCGGTAGCCAGATCATGACGGTAGCGGCCACCAGGCATCACCAGCAGAAACCGCTTCTTTCCTGTCGCGGGAAGGCAGGGCGCGGCGTGCTGTGGAGTCGAGGCCGGGCCTGCGCGCTTGTCAGTTGGACAACGCCAGCTGGGGAACTTGAACGCCGTTGACGCGCTCAGGCTCGTCGGGTGCCGTGACAGGCCAGTGCCGCTGCACGGTCCGCAGTGCCAGACCGGTGTGTTTGGCGACGGCGTCCTGCGGCATCGCCGGGTTGGCTTTGCGGACCTTCGCGACCTTCACTGCGGCGGGAGGTAGCGGCTTCCGCTCTGTCGCGACATTTGGCGCGACGGACGTCGGCTTGTCGACCGGCTGTGGCACCGCCGTCACGGGCGCTTCCGACTTCACCTGCCGGCCGCTGCGCGACATCAGCTCGACGACAGCGAGCAGCGCGATAGCGGGCCACGCGGAGATGATCCGGGCGCCGGTGTTCGGCTGCGCGTGGGCCATGTTCGCCGCCAGCGACGCGACGACGCCGAGCGCGAACGCGACCCGGGCCGACATGCGTGGCCGCTTCCCTGCGCGTTTGTCGTCGACGAGCGCGGCTGACGCGACAACGAGCAGCCCATCGACGGACAGGGGCAGCACGTAGGCGACCTCGGGCCGCTCGCCGTAGCGTAGCGCGGTCGCGACCATGTGCGACCACGACGACCAGGCGGCGATGCCGGCGACGGCGCTGGCGCCCACGGTCGAGGTAACTCGGTTGAGGTTCATCCTTCGGTCTCCTAGTCGTCTAGGCCTTCGCGGACGCCGTCATCGAGCCGTTGGCGTACGCCTCGATGCCGTTGCGGCGGTCGGCGAGCAACCAGAGGACGGCCGTGCCGATCGCCCAGCCGGCAACGGCCAGGGTGAGCCAATGACCGCCGCCCGCGAACAGGACGGCGAAGAACATCGCGCCTGCGGGTTAATGGGCGGCGAGGATCTTCCGCATCGCGGTCACCGCCCCGAGAAGCGGGGGTCAGTCTGCCGGTTGTACTCCTGGCGGCAGACATAGCAGGTGACCTTAGCCGGTCTTCCGCATGTCGAGCGAGATGCTCGGAAACGGCACTGGAGGAGAGCATCATGACCGCGCTACCTAGGCAGATCGCCCGTCACGGAAGGCGCTTGCCGGGTGAAGGCTGCCCGAACGCGTCCGAGGGTTGTGGGGGCAAGCCCTCGGCGTCCTCGCCCTGGTCCACCCCGACCGCCTCAGCCCTTACATCAACTAACACCAGTCCAACTTTCTTACACAGACAACTTGACAAGCTCGGCGGATGCTCCGCACCAAGACCCCCTACCAGCCGAAATCTGCGGACGAACTCCGCCTCGCGGCTTGACGAATCCCATAGGGGCACGCCGCCCCAGATGCCGGTCAGATGAACAAAAGGGGCACTGGTGGTTCAGTTTGATCACCTCACCTGTTCACCCCCGCATGATCGGCTACCCAGGAACCTTTTCGCTGGTCCGGCCACCCGCCGGTCCGGCTCGAATCTCCGAGCACCGGCTCGGAACCCGAGAAGAAAGGAGCGGCGATGAGGTCATCGCACCTCGTACGCCCGGGTCTGGCGCTGCTGCTCGCCGCGGGGCTGAGCACGCTCGTGGCGCCGACCGGCACCGCCGAGGCCGCGATCGCGCCCGCCATGATGGCGGACGCCCCGATCACCTTCACCTCCACCGAGGAGCTCGCCCCGGGCGTGATGTACGGCTCCTTCCAGGTGGACACGCTCCGCGGCGTCACCGTCGGCTACCTGCTCACCGCCGACCTGCGCAAGAACAAGATCTCCCTGGACCTGCTGCACCCCGACACCGTCGCGCAGCGCCAGGTCGTCTCGGCGATGACGAACGACCAGGGCGCCATCGCCGGCGTGAACGGGGACTTCTTCAACATCAGCGAGACCCACGACGGGGTTGCGCCGACCGGCTCGGCGTCGGGCCCGGAGATCGCCGACGGCGAGGAGCTGAAGTTCGCCGTACCGAACGCGCAGCGCTTCGGCCCGGGGCTCGCCCCCGGCACCTCCACCCGCGACGTGTTCGGTGTGAGCGTGAACGGCAAGGCGCGCGTCGACACCCTGAGCCTGGCCGGAGAGGTACGCAGCGCGAAGGGCACGTTCACGCTCGACGGCCTCAACCAGTACGCGCTCCCGGTCGGCGGCGTCGGCCTTTTCACCTCCGACTGGGGCACCGCCTCGCGGGTCCGGTCGACCTGTGGCAGCGACACCAGCCGCCTCGATCCGTGCAGCACCCACACCTACGAGGTGACCGTACGCGACGGCGTGGTGACCTCGGTGAGCCAGACGCCCGGCGCGGGCGCGATTCCCAGCGATACCCAGGTGCTGGTCGGTCGTGAGGGCGGCGCGGACGAGCTTGACGACCTCATCGTCGGCGACCGGGTGACGGTGGACGAGAAGCTGGTCTCGGTCGGTGAGCCGAAGTTGACGTTCGCGGTCGGTGGCGCGCCGATCCTGCGTGACGGACAGCCGCTGGCGGGCCTGGACACGAAGACCGCGGCCGTGCGCAGCTCGGCCGGTGTCAGCCGCGACGGGGAGACGGCCTACCTCGTCGCGCTGGCCGGCCGCGCGCCCGCCAGCGCGGGCTTCACGATCGCCGAACTGGCCGACCTCATGCGTACGCTCGGCGCGGACGCCGCGGTGAATCTGGACGGCGGCGGCTCGACCACGATCGCCGTCCGGGAGCCGGGCCAGGCGGCAGCCACCGCCCGCAACAACCCCTCAGACGGTACGGAGCGCGCGGTCGCCAACGGTATCGGCGTCTTCGTCGGCCACCGCTGACCGTCCGATCCAGCGCGGGAAGCGCCTCGCCTGGCCATCACCCGGCGAGGCGCTTCCCGGCCGCGGGTCCCTGCACTCGCCGGCCCCGCCCGTTCGGCAGGTTCAGGTCGCTGTCGAGCGTGGCTATGGTGTCGATTGGCTCGTATGTGCCGGGCTGGGTCCGCGCAGTCACCGTCAGCGCTCCGGGGCCGGCTGGCACGGCGACCGCCTCGGCGAGCCTGTCCTGCAGGTGGGCGCGCGGCCGGTATCCGCCGCCCGCTTCGGGTGGGCCGACAACGGCTTCCCAAGGTCGGCCCATACTCCGGGGCGCCCGACGTACTGATCGGATCCGCGCGACCGCGGTTAGCCGCAGCGCAGCTCGTCCGCGGCGATGGTGCCGTTGACCTGGGCGATCCGGTGGTCGTAGCAGGTGCCGTGCGGGCCCGTCACGCGGTACCGCTGCTCGGACTCGCCGACGGCGTGCCGTTCCGAGCGAGGTACGCCGAGCGTCCAGGACGCCGAACCGGTGAACGTGTTCGCCAGCCGGCGCCAGGGTGCCTGCCCGGTGCCGGCGGTGGTCTCGTCGGCGTAGTCGCCGAGCGTCATGCGCGTGGTGAGCCGGTCGTTCACGATGGTGATCTCACCGTCAAGGGTGAACCGCTTGGCGGTGCGGCTGACCCGGGGCACCGCCCCCCGCCCGGACGTCGTCGCCGTGGACGTGTCCGTCCAGGCCGCGTGCTGGCCGTCCGGGCTCTCCTCCGGGCCCCAGTAGTGCTCGTTGTGGTTGGTGAGCGCCTGCTCCACCGTGGTTACCACCCGGCCGTGCGAGGTGTCGAGGTAGCCGACCGCCCGGAACCGGTGGGCGGCCTCGACCGTGACCCGGTGGGTGTCACCCTCGACGGAGCTGGTCAGGTCGGTGCGCAGCGTACCCAGGCCGTGGCTGAGCAGTTTGCCGGTGACGCGGGTGCTGTCGTGGTCCCGCCATACCAGGAAGTTGGTCGGGGTGTCCCAGCCCGACTGCCCGGCCGGCACACCGACCGTACGTACCCGCACCCGGTGCGGCTGGCCGTCGGTGAGCTGCCCCGCGAACGGGGTTAGGTCGTACCGGGTGGCCTGGATATTGAAGGCGCGCGGAGCGGGGAGGACGTACCAGAGGAATGGGTTGGACCAGCCGCCGGTGTAGATGTGCGGGTACGGGGCCGCGATGCCGGCCACCTGGTCGTCGATCAGCACCTGCACCTCCCGGTACGGCCCGCCGGCGGCGGTGCCGCAGGAGTAGCCGGTGTCCGGCGGGGTGGTGCCGTACCAGAACTCCTCGCAGCCGCCGCCGGAGCCGGTGGCGTACACCTCGGCCACCAGCCGCTCGGTGTTGCGCGCCACCGTGATCGTGCCGTGCAGCTCGCCGCCGGACTGCCGCGCGTCGGCCAGCGGCAGCACGTCGTCGGAGGTCTGTGCCGCCGGGTGGTCCGCGGTGGCCTGGTAGAAGGTCAGCTCGACCTTGGTGTCCAGGATCCCGGTGTACGTCTCGTCCACCACGTTGCCGATGAGCATCCAGACCGGCTGCTGGCGGGTGAGGATCGGGGCGTACCGGGTGACGTCGGACTCCACCGTCCATCGGACGCCGTCGGCGGAAGGTTCGGCGGTGGAGGTTTTGAAGATCGTCACCCCACCCAGGTTGAGCGAGCCGAGGCGGTCGTACTGCCGTCCGGCGATCGAGGTCTCCATCCGCAGCACCACCTTGTTCCACGGCCCGGCGCAGTCCGCCGCCGGAGTGTACGTGCCGGTGTAGGGCGTGAAGTCCCGGAACTTGTGGTCGACGATCGTCACGGTGCACGACGGGGTTGGCGGCTTCGCGATGGGCTGATCCGCGGTGCGCGGGTCGTCCCAGTCCGAGCCGAACTCCGCAGGTGGCGCCGCCGCGTGGGCCGCGGAACCGGTGAAGAGGATGAAGCCGAGCATGGCGGCTCCGACCGCGACGAGACGTCTCATCGTGCTCCTATCGTGATCTTTGTCGACGCACAACGCTGGTGTCCGCGGCGCTGCGCGGCATCGGTCCGGACGTTACGGGAACGGCCATCCTCGCGGAACCTCCGATATGGACGGGTGGTGGTCGCCCCAGGGACACCGGATGCACTGGCGATCGGGCGGGCATCCGGGTCGTGCAGGCTCACGGATTTGGTTATGAATCCTCTATGGACATAACATGTCCGGGTGGAACTTCTTCGACTGGCGAAGGCTGCGCAACGTTTGGGTGTTCACCCGGTGACGCTTCGTTTGTGGGCTGATTCGGGGAAGATTCCGGTGACGTGGGTGGGCCGTGAGCGGCGGTTTTCCTCGGTTGATGTCGAGGCGATGAAGGTTTCCAGCGTCGGTGTGCGTGTTCGTTTGGAGGGCCTGTACGTGCGTGTGTCCGGCTCCAGCGGGCAGGAGTCCTCGCTGGAAGCTCAGGAGCGCGAGCTTCGGGCGACGTCCGCCGGTGAGATCGTGAAGGTGTTCCGTGACCGGTCCTCGGGTCTGCGGGAGGACCGGCCCGGCCTCGACGCGCTGCTGCGGGCCGTCGCCGATGGAAGTGTCACGGTGGTCCGTGTCACGCATGAGGACCGGCTGGCCCGGTTTGGTGTCGGCTGGCTCAAGCAGCTGCTCGCCGTCCACGGGGCCACCCTCGACGTGCTGCACTCGACAAAGTGCGGCGGGCGGGAAGAACTCGTGGAAGACTTCGTTTCCCTCGTGACGACGTTCGCGGGGCGCTTGTATGGGATGCGGTCGGCAGAGAATCGGCGCCGCCTGCTGGCCGAGTCCGGGCAATGCCAGGCTGGTGGTCGGTGAGTCGGAGGCTGCCCCTGTCTGAAGGCGAGACCTCACGTACTGCGTGTGCCCGTGCCCCTGCTGCGAACGGGGGTGGACGAGGAGACCGGTGAGGTGCTGTCCCCGGCGGTGCTCGCGCAGCGGGTGGGTGAACGACACGTGACGGCGGTCTTAGGGTCGGCTGAGGATTGCCTGCGGTCTTCCCTTCGGCCGGCACCGCGACGGCCGTCCGCCGCTGGTGGCAGGCGGTCGGACGGACCGCGTACCTGGACGCGGCCCGCCTGCGGATCACCGCCTGCCGCATGCCACCAGGCACCTCCAGCATGCGTGGGCTGGCGGTCCGTGGAATTCGGTGGGTGGGTCCTGGTGATCGCTAAAGTAGGACCATGAAGCCAGCTCAACCCAACCAGTCGTTGATTGATGGGCTGGCCTGCCTGCAAGCGCTCGCGGCGCACGGCGGCCCGATCGGATCGCGGCAGCTGGGACGGATGTTGGGTCTCGAACCGACGCGGGTCAACCGGCTACTGAAGACCTTGGCGCATCTAGGTCTCGCGCAGCAAGACGAGAAGCGTAAGTATGCGCCCGGTCCGGCGATTCACGTCCTGGCGGCACAGAGTCTTCGAGCTTCCGGCCTGCTGACCAATGCGCTTGGTCCTCTCGAAGGGCTGTTGGAGTTCGGGTACCAGGTGGCGATGGGTGTGCTGTGGCGTGATCAGGTGGTCTACCTGTACTTCGTGAGTCCCGGAGCCGATCCGCGGCAAGGAATCGCCCAGGAGCCGCTGTTTCCGGCGCACCATTCGGGTCTTGGGCAGGCGCTTCTGGCGATGCACACCGACGACGAGGTTCGCGAGCTCTATGCCGGGACGCCGCATGCCGGCGAGGTCGTTCTGGACGGGGCAAACGGGCTGCTGGCCGATCTTGCCCGCACGCGCGAGCAGGGCTACGCGCTGACGCGCGTCGGCGAGACCGGCGCGGTCGGCTGGCGGACGCTTGCTTTGGTGCTGGACGGCCAGGCCGGTACTGCGATCGGTCTGGCCGGAGATTTCACGGATCGTTCGGTGCCGCGGCTTGTCCGTGCCTTGCGGAGCGCCGCGGCGACCATCGCGGAGGCCAGTGACCGCCGGCCTCGGTCGCGTACCACCTGACACTGGGCGTCTTTCCGCCGCACTGCAGGGTTTGCACCTGCAGCACTGCCGCCTGCTCTCGGCGAGCAGTTGTGAATCTGACGATCGGCCGAAACGGGGTCTTGGCGGCACGGCATGATGGTGCTAACTTAGCACCAGACTGGTGCTAAGAAAGCACCAGCGAGTCAGTTGGCGTCGTCGGTCGCAACCGTGGTCCGCCCGACGAGGCCGTCAAAGGTGGCAGCAGGGCGGCGGCGACAAGTCCCGCGACGAGTACCAGCAAGCACTGGCCGCGCGCTGATGCGGGCACCACACTCCACCACCACGAAAGGCACCCTGATGAGTCAACCGATCCCAGTTGGAGCGATCAGCGGGATCGTTCCACAGCTTGCTGTCAAGGCGGATCACGTACCCCGATCCGAGACGGGTATCGGGGCTCTGATGCCCTGGGCCGGCCGGCTCTGGTTCGTGACGTACGTCGCGCACACCGACCGCAGCGGCGGTGGCACCGGCCTGTTCACCGTCGATGACGACTTCCAGCTGACCAAGCACCCGGCCAGCGTGGTCGGTACCTACGCCAACCGGCTGATCCACAAGGAGTCCGATCAGCTGTTCATCGGTCCGCACGCGATCGATATCGGTGGCAACGTCAGGACCATCGAGGCACTGGTCGGCGTCCGGCTGACCGCGACGTGCAGGCACCTCGACGACGAGGCGGGCAAGGTGTACTTCGTCGGCATGGAAGGCGAGTTCTTCGAGGTTGATGTCCAGACGCTCGAAGTCAAGCAGCTCTACGACCTGTGCGTGGAGCTGGGCGTGCCCGGCGTACCACACTTCAAGGACGCCTACACCCGGCACGGACGCGTCGTGGTCGTGAACAACTCCTACTTCGAGGACGACTTCCCGACCGGTGAAAGCCAGGGCCGGCTCGCCGAGTGGGACGGAACCACCTGGAGGGTGCTGGCGAAGACCCAGTTCAACACCCTTGGCAGCGCCAACGGCATGGGACCGGCTCTGTACGCGGTCGGGCAGGACCGCGCATCCGCGCTGTTCCACGTCTTCCTGCCCGAAACAGGCTGGAAGGTCTATCGACTGCCGAAGTCGACGCATACTCAGGACCACGCCTACACGACGGAATGGCCGCGGATCCGTGAGGTCGAGTCCGAACGCCTGCTGATGGACGCGAGCGGAATGTTCTACGAGCTGCCGCCCTTGACCTACGCCAACTCGGTGTGGGGCATTCGGCCGATCGCCTCCCACCTACGCATCGTCGGCGACTTCTGCTCCTGGAACGGCCTGCTCGTGATGGCCGGCGACCAGACGACACCGATCCACGACGCCAACCCGGTCGCGGGCCAGCCACAGGCGAACCTGTGGTTCGGCAAGACCGATGACCTCTGGCAGTGGGGCAAGCCCCAGGGCTGGGGCGGACCGTGGTGGGAGACCGAGGTCGAGGCCGGCCGGCCATCCGATCCATATCTGATGACCGGATTCGAGCACAAGTGCCTTCATCTCACCCACAACTCCGACAGCGCTGTCGAGTTCACCCTTGAGGTCGACTTCCAGGGCACCGGCCAATGGCGGCGGTACCGGACGATCACAGTCGAGCCGCACGGGTACGAGTCGTACACCTTCCCCACCGGCTTCAGCGTCCACTGGATCCGCCTCATCCCGTCAACCTCCTGCGAGGCGACCGCTCAGTTGCTGTACACCTGATCTGGTCCGGTGATCACCGTTCGACCCTCCGGCCGCAGCCGGTGATCCCGGCACCGGTGCCGCCGCCTTGCCCGGCGGCACCGGTGCAGCGGCGTCACGGCGAATCCTTCGTGCTGCACCAACCGCCGTCCACCACGAGACTCGCCGCCGTCACATACGAGCCGTCGGCGCTGGCGAGGAAGGCCACCGCCGCAGTCACCTCCGCCGGGTCGCCGAGGCGGCCGAGGATCGTCGCCGCCGCGGCCCGCTCCCGCGCCGCTGCGCCCAGCCCGCGCCAGGCGTCGGTGTCCACCGGCCCGGGGGCAGCACGGCGTTCACCCGCACCTGAGGGCCGTACTCTGCGGCGAGCTGCCACGTCAGTGCCGCCAGACCGCCCTTGCTGGCGGCGTACGCCGGGCTGCCCGGTCGCCCGAACAGGGCGTTCAGGCTGGATGTCACGACGACGCAGCCCGACGTTCCCACAGGTCGCCGGCGAATGCCCGGACGCCAAGATAGAGCACGATGAGATTGACCGCGGCCCCAGGCCGCCGGATCGAGCTCGTGCGCCGCGCCGGGGTTCTGCACGAAGGCGTTGCTGTGCAGGATGTCCAAGCCGCCGAACTCGGTACCGACCACCTCCCGCGCTGCTCGCCAGTCCGATTCGGCGGCCACGTCACAGTGGACGTACCGGGCGGTTACGCCGGCGGCGCGGATCTGCGCGGCGACGCGGGCGCCGTGCTCGTCGGCGACGTCGAGCAGCAGTACGGACGCTCCTTCGGCCGCCAGCCGGCGCGCTTGCGGCGCCGACCCCGCGGGCGGCGCCGGTGACGGCGGCGACTCACCCCGCGAGGCGGCCGGGAATCGTCCCCCGTCACCGGCGCAGCACCGCGACGCCGCGGGGAGCGAGCGACACGGCGGCGACCGCACGCTCCCGGTCGCCGAGCAGGTCGACCGCCGGCGCGGGCAGCGCGACCGTCACCACCTCGGAGCTGTGGTTGAGCAGCAGCAGATAGGACCGGTCCGGACCGTGCCGCACCACCGCCTGCAGCCCAGCGGGCAGGTCGGGCAGGACGGGCTCCACGCCCGCTTCGCCACGGATGCGGTCGAGCAGCGCGCGCATGGTCGCCGGCTCGGGCCGGGTGGCCAGATACCAGGCCGCACCCGCTGCGTACACGTGGCGGGTGACCGCGGGCCGGCCGGCCAACTCGCCGTCGGCGAAGGTGGCCACCACCTCCGCTCCCTCGGTCTCGATCCATTCCGACCACACCGTGCCGGTGTGCCGCTGCCCCGCGATGTCCAGCTCGACCGTGCCGCCCGTCGGTAGGGGCCAGAACTCGTCGATGCGCAGCCCCAGCACGTCTCGCAGCGGCGCCGGGTATCCCCCCAGGTACGCGCGGTCGGACTCGTCCACAATGCCGGAGAAGAACGACACCACCAGGTGCCCGCCGTCCTCGACGTAGCGGCGCAGGCGGGCGGCCACCTCGGCGGACATGAGGTACAGGTTCGGCACGACGACGAGCCGGTAGCTGGACAGGTCCGCGGTCGGCGATACGACGTCGCAGGTGACGTGGGCGTCGAACAGCGGCGCGTAGTGCGCCCGGTGGGTTTCCAGCATGTCGAGCACGGCCGGGTGGGCGTCCGACTCCAGCGCCCACCAGTTGTCCCACTCGTGGAGAATCGCGACGTCGGCGTGTACCCGTGTACCGGCGAGTTCGGCGACGCCCGCGATCTCCTGCCCGAGTGCCCGGATCTCGCGATGGGCGCGAGTATCGGTGCCACCGTGCGGCACCATCGCCGAGTGGAACTTCTCGGCGCCGCCGGCGGCCTGGCGCCACTGGAAGAACAGCACGGCGTCCGCGCCCTGCGCCACCGCTTGCCAACTCCACAGCCGCATGAGCCCCGGCGGCTTCGGCGCGTTGCGCTCGCGCCAGTTGACCGCGCTGGGTGCCTGCTCCATCAGCAGCCACGGCTGACCCCGGCGCGCCGAGCGGATCAGGTCGTAGCCGAATGCGGCCTCGACGTGGGCCCGCGGATCGTACGGGTCGGGATAGCTGTCGAGGCTGACAACGTCCTGCTCGGCGGCCCACCGGTAGGAGTCGATCGGTTTGTGGACCAGGCCGATGAAGTTCGTCGTCACCGGCACGTGTGGGGTGTGTCGCCGTACGATGTCGCGTTCGGCGAGGTAGCAGGCGAGGATCGCGTCGTTGCTGAATCGGGCGAAGTCCAGCTTCTGGGCGGGGTTGGCGAACGTCGGTGCGGTCCGCGGCGGCAGGATGTCAGCCCAGTCGTCGTAGCGCTGTGACCAGAAGGTGGTCGACCACGCTTCGTTGAGGGCGCCGATGTCGCCGTACCGCTCGCGCAGCCAGCGCCGGAAGTCCTCGGCCGACACGTCGCAGTAGCAGGCCCGTACGTGGCAGCCGTATTCGTTGCCGATGTGCCACAGCTTCAGGGCCGGGTGCCCGGCGTAGCGGCGGGCGAGGTGCTCGACCAGCCGTCCGGCGTACTCACGGTATACCGGGCTGGACGGGCAGTACTGCTGCCGTCCGCCGGGCCACAGCCGCACCCCGTCGATGCGTTCCGGGAGCACCTGCGGGTGGTGCCGGGACAGCCAGGGTGGTGGGGAAGCGGTCATGGTGGCGAGGCTGGCTCCGATACCGGCCTCGGCCAAGTTGTCCATCACCCGGTCGAACCAGTCGAACTCGTACGTGCCGGGACGTGGCTCCACGCTTGCCCAGGAGAAGATGCCGACGGAGACGAGCGACACCCCGGCATCGACCATGAGCTTCATGTCCTCGACCCAGACGTCCTGGGACCACTGCTCCGGGTTGTAGTCCCCACCAAACATGATCTTCGGCATGGTCATGCCGCGCACTTCCTCTCGGTGAGTTCGATCGGCCGCTCGCGCCGGGCGACCTGCGGGCTGCGTTGTCCCGTTCACAGCAGGCCGGCGGCGGCCAGGTACTTCCCGACCCGGGTGACCTCGTCCTCGTTCAACGGGATCTGCGGCACGGCCGTCGTCGGGTGGTCGATGATCCCGCGCAGATGCAGCGCGGCCTTGAACGCGCCGAGCGCGGAGGAACCCAGCCCCATCCGCCCCACGCCGACTGTGACGAGTTCGAAGAGGCGCAGCAGGCGCTCCTGTTCCGCTCGCGCTGCCTCCCAGTCGCCGTCCGACGCCGCGCGGAACAGCCGCGCGTAGCCGTGCGGGTCTACGTTGCCCAGGCCCGGCACCACGCCGTCGGCGCCCATCCATAGCGCGGAGTCGACGGTGAGTTCGGAGCCGGTCAGCACGCTGAACGAGTCGATGTCCCGACGGTCCCGTCGCCCCAGGATCACCCCGCGTAGGGCGCCTTCGTCACCGCTGGAGTCCTTGACTCCGGCCAGCACACCCTCGCTGGCCAGCTCGAGCAGCAGGTCGGCGCCGAGCTTGGTGTGTACCGAAACCGGCAGGTCGTAGGCGTACAACGGCAACCCTGCCCGCGCCGCGATGGTGCGAAAGTGCACAGCGATTTCCGCGGGGTGGGTGCGGGTGTAGAAGGGTGCGGTGGCCACGAGCCCGTCCACGCCCGCCTCGACGGCCACTCGTACATGGTCCAGCACGCGCAGGGCGGTCATGTCGATCACGCCGGCGAGCACTGGAACCTGGCCCGCGACATGCCGCGTGACGGTGTCGAGCACGACCTTGCGGTGGCCGTCCGGGAGGAAGGCCACCTCAGAGGTGGAGCCGAGGACGAATAGCGCGTCCACCCCACCGTCTAGCAGATGGTCCACCAACCGGGTCAGCGATGCGGTGTCGACCTCGAAGTTCGGGGTCAGTGGCGTGGACACCGGGGGGATGACGCCGGTCAGTGCGGCCGACCGCTGCGGCGACAGCTCGTGGATGGTCATGCATTCTCCTGGGCTTGGCTGGTCAGTTCGAGGTCGGTCGCGTCGTCGCGGATCGGGTGGTGGCAGCGGAACAGGTGATCATCGGGTCGGACCACGGTGTCGGTCTGCGAGGCGGGCATCTCCCTGGCGCACCGGTCGTCGGCCTTCCAGCAGCGGGTACGGAAGGGGCATCCGCTGGGCGGCCGGGTGGCGGAGGGAACCGGTCCGGCCAGCGGGATCGGGTCGATCGGGAAGAGCAGACCGGGGGTGGCTGAGAAGAGCGCCCGGGTGTAGGGGTGGCGGGTCTGGTCGGGCACCGCCTCGGCCGGAGCCTGCTCGACAATCCGCCCGAGATACATCGTCACGACCCGGTCGCTCATCCGCCGCACCGTCTGGATGTCGTGCGAGACGAAGACCATCGCCAGGTTGAGCTGCCGCTTCAGGTCGAGCAGCAGGTTCAGGATCTGCGCGCGTACCGAGACGTCGAGCGCACTCGTCGGCTCGTCGGCGATGAGCAGCCGCGGTTGCAACGCCAGCGCCCGGGCGACGGCCACCCGCTGGCGCTGCCCGCCGGACACCTGGCCGGGCAGCAGGTCGGCGACGCTCGCCGGCAGGCCCACCAGATCGAGCAGCTCGCGTATCCGTTCCTCGCGCTGGCGCGGCGTGCCGACGCGGTGCACGTCCAGCGGGTCGCGCAGCACCTGCCGGATGGGCAGTCGACGGTTGAGCGCGGTCGACGGGTCCTGGAACACCATGCCGGTGCTCGACCCGATCGCCGCCCGGCGCGCCGCATGCGGCATGGACCAGAGGTCCTGGCCGCGAAACCGCACCATGCCTGCGGTCGGCTTCTCCAAGCCGACCAGGACCTTCGCGAGCGTTGACTTGCCGCAGCCGGACTCGCCCACGACACCCAGCGTCTCGCCGGGCGCGACGGAGAGGTCCGCGCCGGTGAGCGCGTAGACGTGATCGCGCCGGAAGAGCCCACCGGAACGCGCCTTGTAGACCATGTGCACGTCGGCGAGTTCGACCAGCGCGGGGGTGGGGGTGGGGGTCATCGTGCCTCCGCGGGACTGGCCGGCGCAGCGCCCGCGTCGGCGGCGAGGACGGACGCCCGGACGTCGAGCGCCGGATGGTGGCAAGCCACCGCATGGTGGCCGCCCTTCCCAACGAGCCGCGGGGTCTGGGTCCGGCAGATCTCCGTGGTCGCCGGGCAGCGGTCGGCAAAGCGGCAACCGCTGGGGAAGTCGGCCGGAGCGGGCACGACGCCGCGGATCTGGGTCAGCCGCGCGGCACCGGACTCCAGCGACAGCACCGAGCCGAGGAGCCCGCGAGCGTAGTGGTGCGCGGGCTCGCCGACCAGCGCCGCGGTCACGCCGGTCTCCACGATCTGGCCGCCGTACATGACGACGACGCGATCGGTCACGTCCGCGACCAGGGCAAGATCGTGCGAGACCAGGATCAGGGCGAAGCCCAGCTCCGCACGCAGCCGCAGCAGCAGTTGGATCACCTGCGCCTGTACGGTCACGTCCAGCGCGGTGGTGGGCTCGTCCGCAATGATCAGCTTGGGGTCGCGCGAGAGGGCCATCGCGATCAGAACCCGCTGCCGCTGGCCGCCGGACAGCTCGTGGGGATAGGACGAGAGGGTGCGCCCGGGATCGAGCCCCACCAGGTCCAGCAGCTCGGTCGGGCTCCGGCGTCCGCCCCGGCGGACCACCTGCTTCAACTGCGCCTTGATCGTCATCGCCGGGTTGAGCGACGACAGCGCGTCCTGGTAGATCATCGCCATGTCGTGGCCGAGCAGCCGGCGGCGGGCGGCCCGGGGAAGCGGCAGCAGGTCCTTGCCGTCGAAGACGATGCCCCCGCGGACACGGGCCCCGCGAGGCTGCAAGCCCATGATGGTGAGCGCGGTGAGGGACTTGCCGCACCCGGACTCGCCGACGAGGCCGAGCACCTCACCCGGGCGCACCTCGAAGGAGATGCCGTCGACGACATCGACGCCGTCGTGCCGGCCCTCGAAGCCGATGGCAAGCTCCTTCACCTGCAGGATCGGCTCGCCCTGCGGCAGCGGCCGGGCCCGCTCGGCCAACCGCTGCGCGGCCCTGGCGAGCCCCGGCAGCTCCACGATCTCACCGGACCCGGGGATGGCCTGCTCGAGTGCGTCGACCTCCTCCTCTCTGCGGACCGGGTCGGCACGGCGGGCAGCGGGCGCAGCCCAGGCGTCGGAGACGCCCTCGGCGAGGATGTTGAGCGCCAGGACCGTGATCAGGATCAGCAGGCCGGGGAAGACCGTGGCCCACCAGCCGCCGAGGAGCACCATGTTGCGGCCGTCGGCGATGACGCTGCCCCACGAGGGGTCGGGCGGGCGTACGCCGGCCCCGATGAACGACAGTGACGCCTCGAAGACGATCGCGTCGGCGACCATCACCGTGCAGAAGACCAGGATCGGCGCGGCGCAGTTGATGGCCACGTGTCTGACCAGGATGTGTGGCGTGCGGGCGCCGATGACCCGCTCGGCCGCGACGTAATCCTCGCCGTACTGGGCGAGAACGTTCGCGCGTACCACCCGGGCGACGGATGGCATGTAGAGGAAGGCGATGGCCAGCACCAGCACCGGAATGCTGCCGCCGAAGACGGCGACCAGGACGGCAGCGAGCGCGATTCCCGGGAACGCCATGATCACGTCGAGGCTTCGCATGAGGGCCTCGTCGACGGCCTTGCGCGCGGTGGCTGCGATCGCGCCGATCAGCGCGCCGCAGAGCAATGCTATGGCGGTCGCGCCGAGGCCGATGATCAATGACCAGCGGGCGCCGTAGAGCAGCCGGGTGAAGATGTCCCGGTTCGCGCTGTCCAGCCCCATCCAGTGAGCGGCGGACGGACCGCCGCCGCTCTGGTCCTGCAGATACGGCGAATAGGGGGCGAGCACCGGGGCGAGCACGGCGGCGAGGGCGATCACGGCAACGACGAGGAGGGAGAACCACGAGGGCAGACCGAGCCGCCGGATACGGATTCCCGGGCGGGACAGTCTCTTCGCGAGTCCGCTACGCATCACGCGGCGCTCCTGAGTCGGGGGTTGACCAGCAGGTAGAGGATGTCGACGGCGAGGTTCACCACGACGAAGCCGGTGGCGATGGTGAGCACGACGCCCTGCACCACGGCGGGGTCCCCGTCGCGTACCGCGTTGATCATGAGCTGCCCCATGCCGGGCAGCGAGTAGATGGTCTCGATGACCACCGCCCCGCCGAGCAGGTAGCCGACCCGCAGACCCAGCACCGTCAACGGGTTGATCAGGGCGTTGCGCAGGACGTTGCGTCCGATCACCACGATCGGCGGCAGGCCGCTACCGACTGCGGTGCGGACGTAGTCCCGGTCGAGCTCCTCGACCATCGAGGTCCGGATGATCCGGACCAGGTGGGCGGCGACCGGCAGCGACAGCGACAGGGCCGGCAGCGTCATCGACCGCAGCCAGCCGCTGAACGAGTCGCCGGGATTGATGTAGCCGCTGGTGGGGAACCAGCCGCGGTCGACCGCCAGCCACTGGATCATCAGCAGGGCCAGCCAGAACGTGGGCGCGGAAACCCCGACCATCGACACCAGTCGAATGAGTTGGTCGGGCCAGCGGTCCCGGAAGATCGCCGCGACGACGCCGAAGACCAGGGCCAGCACCACGGCGACGGCCAGGCCGAGGAAGGTCAGCTGCACGGTGAGTGGCAGTGCGGTGACCACCGAGTCGAGCACCGGCGCCTTGGTGAGCACGCTGGTCCCCATGTCCCCGTGGAGCAGGTCACCGACGAAGCGCACATACCGCACCGGTAGCGGATCGAGCAGGCCGTTTTCCACCTGGAACTGGTGGATCTGCTCCGCCGTCGGGTTGGCGCCCTGGAAGTAGGCGTACTCCGGCTTGCTGTTGGAGAAGCGCATGATGATGAAGACGAACAGGATGATGCCCAGCAGCAGCGGGATCAGGATGAGTATGCGGCGCACCAGCATTCTGGCGACGACTGCCACTGCGTACCTCCTGATAGTCGGGGTGGTCGGCCGGTGAGCGGCGCCGGGCGGACCCGGCGCCGCGCGAGGATCATGCCCGCAGCGCTTGAAGCAGGTTGATGCCCGGGTACGCCTGGGGCCGGACCCCGGTGAGCTTCTTCGGATCCCACGCCGTCATCAGCTCCGTGTGCACCACCGGGTACAGCACCGCCTGCTCGGCGACGACGTCGAGGTACTGGTGCACGAGGTCCAGCTTCCTGGTCGGGCTGGGCTCCTGGATGGCCTTGTTCATCAGCGCGAACAGGTTTCTGGCCTGTGGGCTGGCGTCCCACTTGGTGTACTTCATCCACGCGCCACCGGGCGTGTAGTTGTAGCGGAGGATCAGGTCCGCGTCCAGGCCGAACTGGTTCGGGTTCGAGGCCGCCGCGACCACCTGATAGGACTGCGACTGGTCCATCTTGGTGAAGAGCGCCGCCGTGTCCTGCGGCTCGAGGGTGGTCTTGATGCCGACGGCTTCCCAGGAGTTGGCGATGGTGGCCAGACAATCCTCGATCCAGCTGACGTTGACAGCCATCAGCGTGACGGACAGGTTCTTCACTCCGGCGGCGGACAGTAGATCCTTCGCCTTCGCGGGGTCGTAGCCGTAGACGGTCTTCGCCTTGGCGTACGACGGGTTCTGCTCGTTGAGGAAGCTCGTGGCCGGCGTGCCGTGTCCCTTGAGCGCCACGTCGATCATCTTCCCGGTGTCGATGGCGTAGAAGAGCGCCTGGCGCACGCGTACGTCGTCGAAGGGCTTCTGGGCGGTGTTGAACATCAGGAACATGTGGTTCATGCCCTTACCGCCCTCCACCGTCAGCCCGCCGCCGCGCAGCTGCTCGATGTTGGCGTACGGGATGTTGTCCGCGATCTGCGCCTCGGCGTTCCCGCCGGAAATCTTCGCCACGCGTGCGGAGGCGTCCACGATCGACAGCCAGTTCATCTTCTTGATCGCGGGCTTGCGCGGGCCGTTGTAGTCCGCGAACGCCTCGAGCACAGTGTTGGACTTCGGGTTGTGCGCGACCATCTTGTACGGGCCGGACCCGACCGCCTTGCCACCCTTGGCCGCGTCCCAGCCGCCCGGCACGCCGAAGACGTGCTTCGGCATAATCTTGGCAATCGTCAGCCGCTGCAGCGCGTCCGGGAACGGGAATTTGAAGACCAGCTCGACACTCGTCTCGTCGACCTTGCGCACCTCCTTCAGCCAGGTACCGAAGAAGGAGTAGGACAACGTCTTGGCGACCGGATCGAGGATGCGCTGGAAGGTGAAGAGCACGTCGTCGACCGTGACCGGCTGCCCGTCATGCCACTTGGCGCCCTGTCGCAGAGTGAACTTCCAGGTGGTCGCGGCGGTGTCCGTAGGCAGGGCGGTGGCCAGGGCCGGGTAGGGCTCCCGGGTGACCGGGTCAGTGTCGACCAGCCCTTCGTAGATGTGGTTGTTGGCGGCCATCGTGAAGGCCGACGCCGTCATGGTCGGGTCCCAGCTCTGGTTGTTGCCGTACCCGATGACGGCGGTGACCAGGTCCTTGTCCCCGCCGGCCCCCGTCGAGCTCGTGGAAGCGGGGCCGCTGCAGGCGGAGATGGTGGCGGATATGGCTGCTGCGGCGCTCACCGTCCCGCTGTAGCGCAGAAAGTCGCGGCGGCTGAAAACGGGCCGAGAAACCAAGGCGCTCACGGTGCCTCCTGTGGGAAATATGGCTTCGGTTAGGAAACGATCTCTTCGGGCCATCACGTTGGACGTCCTACGTCCCACGTCCTGTAGAGTGGAGGCTAGGGGTCGAACTCGTCCCCGGTCAAGAGCAAATGACCAGGAGATGTCCGTGGTATTTCATCCCGATCGTCGCCGCACCGAAGACGCCTCCGGCCAGCCCGCCCACCTACGCCGCGTTCCCGCGGGTGGGCACCGTCGGCTCAGCCGTGCCGTCGAGGTGCAGGAGGCGGTCAAGGGCCTCATCCTGCAGCGCGGGCTGACCACCGGGGATCCGCTGCCGACCGAGTCCGAGCTGATGGAAGAGCTGGGCATCGGCCGGAACTCAGTCCGGGAGGCGCTCAAGGTCCTGCAGGCCGTCGGCATCGTCGACATCCGCCACGGCTTCGGGATGTTCGTCGGGCGCATGTCGCTCAACGGTCTCGTCGACGAGTTGACCTTTCACAGCCGCATGACGCTGCAGGAGGAGCGCAACCACCTCGGGCACCTCATCGAGATCCGGGAGATCCTCGAGAGCGGGCTGGTGCAGCGCCTCATCGACGGGCACGTCGACCACGACCTGACGCCCCACCTCCCCGCGGCCCGCGAGGTGATCGAGCAAATGGAGGCCGAAGCGCTGGTGGGCCCAGTCTCACCCGAGACCGACCGCCTCTTCCACGACGTGCTCTACCGCCCCTTGGGAAATCCGCTCGTAGGTCGGCTGCTCGGCGCGTTCTGGGAGGTCTACCACCAGCTCGGCGACGACCTCGGGCCGCCCGACGAGACGCCGGCCGACGTGGCTCGCAAGCACCGACACATCTACACGGCCGTCATCACCCGGGACCGCCCGTCGGCCGCGACGGCCGTGCGAGTCCACTTCGACGGCGTACGCGCCCGGTTGGCCCGGCTCGGACAGCCGTGACGAGGGGCGGCCGCCCGATCCGGCTCAGGCCGCCTCTCCCTCCAGCGGCGTCGCGATCTGACCCGTCTCCGCCCGGGCAATGCGCTCCTTGACGTCACGGAAGTGCCGCTGCATCGCCTCCTGCGCGGCCACCGCGTCCCGCGCGCGCAGCGCGTCGACGATACGCCGGTGATTGCCCACGATGACCTCCATCCGCTCCTCCGGCGCGCCCAGCAGCGGCTCGACCTGGTGGTAGACCTGCCAGAACAGGTTGATCAGCTGCAACACGAGCTCGTTACCGCAGGATTCATAGAGCAACGCATGAAAGGCCCGATCGGCTTCAAGATCGGCCTGCATCGCGGTCACCAGGGCATCGAGCGCCGCCAGTCGGCTTTCGCTGGTCGACCCGGCGACCCGCCCGACAAGCGCGGTCTCCAGCATCTCGCGCACCTCCACGAGGTCGTGGAGCGCGCGGACGCCCTGCGGGCCGGAACGGATCCGGAACTCGAGCGACGGCCTGAGCACGTCCAGCGAGGCGCGACCGACGAAGGTGCCGAACCCGTGGCGGATCTCGACGATGCCCAGCGCCTGCAGCGCCCGTACCGCCTCGCGTACGCTGTTGCGACTCGCCCCCAGCAAGTCCATGAGCTGCGGTTCGGTCGGCATCGGTGCACCGGGCTGAAGCTGACGATCGTGAATCAGGGCCACGATGCGGTCCTGAACAGTCTCGCCGTTGCGTTTGGCCATCCCGCGCCTCCAGGCTCTTCTGCGGCTGACACACATCCTACGTCCGAGAAGGGCACCCGCTGAAGGAGCAATGTACACGCGGCATCAACCCCGCGCCGGCCTGTTGATATCGCCGTCTTCCGTACGCTGGCGGACATCCCATGTCATATTCCTGGACGTGGACAGGCCGGCTCCGAACCCTGCAGCCTGCGCGCTGTCACCGGCGACCGGTCGAGCATGCGGCCGCTGACCGACGAACGCGGCCGTGGACGCGTCATCTGGGTACCCGTTCGGCACAGGTGGTGGTGCCCCACCAGACGACCGCTGGCGGGGCACCGAAACAGCGGCTACTGCTGGGGGTTGATGGTCGTGAACGGGAGGCGGAGCCGGAGCTGGCCGGCGATCGGGACGTTGCGTTCCCGGATGTCCCGCAACTCCTTCGAGGTGAGGGCACGGGTGTAGATGCGGAACTCGTCGAGGGCGCCGCGGAACCGGTTGACGCCATCGATCCGCTGGCCGAGGTAGATGCTGCGGATGCCGAACTCCTTGCCGGTGGTCACCGAGCCGCGGGGAGCGGCCAGGTCGGCGACGGTGGCGCCGTCGATGAGGACCGTGATCCGGGTGGACGTGCGTTGCATGGCGACGTGGTGCCAGAGCCCGTCGTTGTACGCGCCCGCGATGGTGATGTTCGCGTCGCCCTGGCCGGTGCCGACAACACCCCGGATGCGGTTGCTCGCCGGTTCGGCCCGCAGCCAGATCTGCGCGGCTCCCGTACCCCACTGGTAGAACCACCAGATCACGTGGCTGCCAGTGGTTTCGCTGTACCGGAACCACGCCATGATCGTGAACTCGTCGTCCCCAAGGTCGACGTCCGCGTTGTACGGCACCTCCACGTAGTCGTCGACACCGTCGAGCGCGATTCCGTCGCCGTACCGCCCATCGGTCAGCGTCGCGCCGCCGCGCACGTAGGCGGTGTTGTCGTAGCGCGGTGACGCGTCCGCGGTCGTCGGTCCCGGCTCCGGCGGCGGCGGCAGGCCCGGCGGCGTACCGTTCGGGGTGTCGAGGTACGCCTCGTTGAACCTGACGAACTGGATCACCTCGTACAGCGCGGTCACGCCGCCTTCGTACAGCAGCCCGGCGACGGGGCCGGCCACCGGGTCAGTCTCGATCTTGACCATGTCGGAATACCCACCCGGGCCCCAACTGATGACCTTGCCTTCCTGCCAGGTCTGCCAGGTCCGGGCCTCGTCGTACGAGGACCGGATCGTCAGGGCCTCACGCTTGCCAGGGTGCGCGGGTCCGGAGAACAGGATGCGGTTGCGCGCGTCACCTTCGTCGGTGGCGGTGAGGCGCAGCAACGCTCCCTGCACGACCGGCATCGTCAGCTCGGGCACCATCTGGAACGGCGCGTCGTAACTTCCGCCGCCGTCGCTGGAGATCGCGTACGCCCGTGTGCCCTCAGCCGTGCCGGCTTCCCGCACGTTGACGTAGATCCGCCCGTCGGTCAGCTCCACCAGCGTCGACTCGTTGACGAAGATGTCGTCGGTGGCGCCACCGGCGCTGGCGCCGAGGTGCCACGTGTCGCCGCCGTCGTCGCTGTACCCGAGGTGGATGCCGGCGATGCGCCGCCCGCCGGGCGCGAAGGACTCGTGGTTGGCGCTCATCACCAGCCGCCCGGCGTGCGGGCCGCGTTTGAGCTGGATGGCGTGCACCGGGCCGGTGGCATACCAGGCGGTCCACTCCGGCCGCATCAGCTCGGTCATTTCCCGCGGCGCGCTCCAGGTCGCTCCTTGGTCGTCGCTGACCTGCAGGTACGGATCGCGGCCACCGCTTCCGGTGCCCGGATTGTGGGTTGTGAACAGTACGATCCGGCCGGTCTGTTCGTCCACGACCGGCATCGGGTTGCCGTGCGTGTCGCCGTTGCCGCGCGACACGACCTGCAGCGGCCCCCATGTGCGGCCGCCGTCGTGGGATCGCTTCAGCACCAGGTCGATGTCGCCCCTGTCGTCGCAGTTGTTGATCCGGCCTTCGGCGAAGGCCAGCAGGGTCCCGTTGGTGGCCTTCACGATCGCCGGGATCCGGAAGCAGGAATACCCGTTGGTGTTCGCCGTGTAGACCGCCTGTTCCTCGTGGTACGGCGCAGCGGCGTGCGCGGTGCCGCTGCTGAGCAGAGCGGCAGCCATCGCCGCGACCACCACAGTGGCCAGAATTCGGCGGTGTCTTTGCCTGTGTCCTTGTCTCGTCATGAGCGAATACCTCCACTGGTCATTGCCGGGGGTGGATCGTGTCGAGCGGCAGGTGGCTCCGGAGCGGCGGGTTGTCGCACTTGTCGCGCTCGCGGATCTTCGCCGTCTTGCACGTACCGCCCGCCTCTCGTCACAACGTGCGGAACGTTGTTGGACATCCTACGTCGGATGTCCGGTGTCGCAAGCCCTCGGACCGCTTGTCGGCCAGTCTGGTCGGCACGTCCCAGTCGGCAGTGCCGCAGGACCGCACTGAAGGGCCCAAGCGCAACGCTTGAGTCGCGCCTGGACCAGAGCCGGGCCACTGCTGATTGCGACGGGGAGCCGGGAAGCAAACACGTTCGCGATCATGAGGAGATCCCATCTCTTACGTCCGGAGAGTGACGCAAGCCGCCCACATGCTCGCGCTGGGGCTCGGCCTGACCCGGCCGGCCTCCGCGGCGCGGCCAGGCGTCCAGTCGACGGCACCGCCGGATGACTGGGTCCTGCTCTG
>NZ_JBLROA010000079.1:0-22972 GCF_047921505.1 Micromonospora sp. SL1-18
ACGACTGCCCGACGAGGAGATCCGCTGCAACGATGCGGTTGGTACTTAGCCACGCAGCTTCGCTGATACCCACTACGTCGCCCTGCTGGATGCCGCCCACCCGTGCCTCAGAGTGCCGATCGTGCTGATCTGGGACAACCCCACGCCCGTCAGCGCCGCCAGCTGGCCCGAGGACGGATTTGGTTGTTACCGTCCGTAGTCGTCGTCCAGGCGGACGATGTCATCTTCACCGAAGTAGTCGCCGTGCTGGACCTCGACGAACACCAGGGGGCCAGCGCCGGTGTTGTGAATACGGTGGGCGGCCCCTTGGGGGATATCGATGGCATCGCCCCGACGCACGCTGGAGGCGTTGCCGTCAAGAGTGACCAGCCCTTCGCCGGTAACCACGAACCAGTGCTCAGAACGGCGTGAGTGCTTCTGGTAGCTAAGGCGCTGCCCGGGGTGGACCTCGATGGTCTTGACCTTGAAGCCGTCGCCTTCTGTGAGGATGGTGTACGTGCCCCACGGACGCTGAGCGGGTTCAGTCATAGGGCTATCTTGCCTCACCCACGTGCGGGCTGCTTCCCGCCTCGCCAGCGCGCACCAACACTACGGCGACGACATCCAGCATGGCCCGGCATGGGTTCTGGGTGGGCGGGGAGTCCGGCCCGCTTTGTGACAACCGCTGACAGAGCGATCGTGAGGAACCCTGCCGGGCCATCCACGGGCCAGTAACCGTGGCGCGCAGCGGTCATGAGCGGGCACGAACGGCATTCGGCTCTGCCGCCGGGCGCAGGCGTTTCGGGCATCACGACCGCCTGAGCACGCTCTTCCAAACTGGTCGTATCGCCATCCTGAGCCGGTCAGACTCACCCGCATGGTCCGAGTCGTCCCTGCCGAACGCCTCCGGGTCGGAGATGTCGTGCACCTGCACACCGACACGGCCGTTGTGCTCATCGAACTCACCGCGATCATTCGGCGGACCAAGGGTTACAAGTGCACCGGGTACCGGGTCGACGATCACCACCGCGTCTCTCCATGGTCGTTCGGCGTGCTCTTTGATCAGCCTGTCGAGATTGAGGAACCGAGCACCTGAGCGTGCACCTTCGGCGGCGCAGCCTCGACCACGTCGAGAACGTGAACGATCACGGCTGCCGATGATGACAGCAACGATTGACAGCAACGGCACCGGACCGTGGGGTACGAGTGCCGACACTGGCAGGCGTAGGGGCCAGTGACAGGAGCCGCGGACGGACTGTCCCGGACGGCCTCGCCGAGGCTACGGATCAGAAGGTTAGGGGTTCGAGTCCCTTCGGGCGCGCAGCAGGTCAATGGCCGGTTTCCTGTCACGGGAGGCCGGCCCTTGATCGTTTTGACCCCTACGCCTACGCGTCGAAGAGGAACCCGAGGGGGTCCACCGCATCCTGCTGCACTCGCCGCGTCGCGTCCACGTAGATCGACTTCGTGACCGCTGGGGATCGGGTGAGGATCGTGAGCGGCGGCATTCCCCCTTGACTTCAACCCGGGTTGATGTTGGAAAGTGCGCCGATGATCGTGCCTCACCGCCTGGTGCCGGAGGGCTACCGCACCGTCCTGAGTGCCCCTGGCTTCCGGCGGTTGTCGGCTGCCGCGCTCATCTCCTACCTCGGCGACGGCCTGGCGGTGGTGGCGCTGGCGTGGGTGGCGCTCACACTCTCACCGCCTGGCCGGGAAGGGCTCGTTGTCGGGGCGGCCGTCGCGGCGTACACCCTTCCCGCCGCGGCCGGTGCGGTCCTGCTCGCGCCGTGGTTAAGTCGCGTCGACGCCCGAAGGCTGGTGAGCTTGAACGCAGCCCTGCGCGCCGTGGCCTTGGGTGCCGTCACGGCCCTCCACCTCGTGGGCAAGCTCGACGTGGCCGGCTACGTCACGCTCCTGGCCATCTCGTCCGTCCTGGCCGCTTGGGGAAACGCGGGCATCTACACCCTGGTCAGCCGGATGTTCACCACGGAACGTCGCCTGCCAGCCAACTCGCTGCTGAGCACCGCCCAACAGGTCAGCGTCATCATCGGCCCCGCCCTGGCGGGCATCCTCGTCGCCAAGGTCGACGCCGCCCTTGTGCTTGGCCTCAACGCGCTCACATTCGCCTTCCTCGGATTTCAGGTGCTCCGCGTGGGCACTCCACCAGCGGAAGCGGCGCCCCGACAGCCCCGGTTGTCCGCCGGCTTCCGACTCCTCGCCCGGCGCCCGCACCTCGCCGGACTGCTCGGCGTTACCGCAGTCTTCTTTTTCCTCTACGGCCCCGTCGAGGTGGCGCTTCCGCTCTACATCACTGGCGACCTGCGCGGGTCAGCGGGTCTGCTCGGCACGTTCTGGACGGTCTACGGGGTCGGCGCCGTCCTCGGCGGCCTGCTCGGCGGGGCCCTGCGCGTCACCCGGCAGTGGCCGTTCGTCGTCGCCGTCATCGCCGGCTGGGGCGCCGTGCTCGTCCCGTTCGGGTTCCTCGACGCGGCAGCGCCCGCCCTGTTGCTCTTCGCGTTCGGCGGCTTCGTCTACGGCCCGTTCGTCGCCTTCAGCTTCGCCCTGTTCCAGAACGCCACCGACCCTGACGATCTACCCGCGGTCCTGGCCGCGCGGGCCGCGATCACGACGGCCATGGCGCCCATCGGCGCTGCGGTCGGCGGCCCGCTCGTCGAAGTGGTGGGCGCCGGCGGCGCGCTGCTCGCCTCTGGCGCCACCACGGTGGCCCTCGCCGGCATCACGGCTCTCGTTCTGCTCACTGTCCGCCGTTCCCGTGGCGCGTTACCGCAGGCGAGTGTGACAGCCACCGAGAAAGGTGATCTTCAACTGATCGGGTGAGGGACAGTGTTTGACGCACGTCGCTAGGCTGCGGGCCGGGGCGCGCGTTCCCGGCACATCTCACTTCCCTCAAACCCGAGGAATCATGAGCAGATCAACGCTGCGTCGGTTCGGCGCACTGCTGCTGGGCGTCACCCTGGCCCTGACCGGGCTTGCCACGCCGGCCCAGGCGGCAGACACAGGCTCCATCACAGGTCAGCTGACGGACGGCGGAGCCCCGGTCACCGGCGGCGCCGTCTACCTGTACGGCGACGACGTCGACCACTGGGACTACGCGTCGCTCGACGGCCAGGGCCATTACGCGTTCGACGTGGTCCCCCCGGGCCGGTACCGGGTGAACTTCGAGGCCGGGGGTCACCCGACGCAGTTCGCCTACGGCAAGACCGACTGGTCGTCGGCGAATCTCATCACCGTGACGGCTGGCGGCGCCACCGTGGTCAATGACGAGCTGCTGCCGGTCGGCACCATCACCGGGCGGCTGGTCGACCGGACCGGCGCCCCGGTACCGTTCGTGCTCGTCAGCGCCGAGGCCACCGATTACAGCAGCTACGGCTACGGCAGCACGGGTCCAGACGGCACCTTCGACTTCCAGGTCGTGCCGGGCAGCTACCGGGTCCGGTTCGACGTCGGCACGTTCAGTCAATACGCCTACGGCACGTTGGACAGCGACGCCGCAGCGGTCTTCGCGGTCACGGCGGGCGGCACGGTCACGGTCAACGACACCCTGGTCCCCACCGGCACCGTGGCGGGCCGCTTCACCGACACGTCCGGCGCACCGCTGTCCGACGTGGACGTCTACGTCACCAACGGCCAGTACTTCGGCTACGCCCAGACCGACGGAAATGGCCGCTACCGGCTCGACAAGGTCCCCGTGGGCACCGACTACACGATCCAGTTCTACAGCTCGGCGCTGCTCCTGCAGCAGTTCGCCTACAGCACTGTGGACCGGTCGGCGGCGGCCCGGTTCGCCGTTACCGATGGCCAGACCACCACGGTCGATGACCAGCGGCTGCCATCGGGCAGCGTTCGCCTCACCGCCGTGGACTCGCGTACGGGCCAGCCGATCCTGAACTTCACCTCCAGCATCGGCATCGACTCGCGTGACACCGAGAACGGCGAGGTCATTTACCCCAGCATCCCCATCGGCACCCACGAGATCTGGGCCAACGCCTCGGGCTATTCGTTCGACGGGGCATCGGTAACGGTCGTCGCCGGCGAACAGGCCGACGTCAGGCTGGCCATGGAGCCGCTGCCCCGCATCACCGCCACCGTGGTGGACGCCGCGACCGGTGCTCCGCTGCCCGGCGTGTGCATCGTTCCGGTGCGCGTCGACGAGGTCCGGATGCCGGACGGCTGTGGCGAGGTCACCGATGCGAACGGCAAGGTCACCCAGATGCTCTGGAAGGGCACGGGCACCTACCAGCTGCTGGCCTGGCCGGCCGATGCCAAGGGGTACGGCGCCCAGTGGCTCGGCTCGCGTGGCGGCACCGGCGACCTGCGGCGCGCCACGAAGTTCACTGTGAAGTCCGGCGAGACGGTCACGTCTCCGGTCATCCGGATGGATCGCGCGGGTGTCATCGCCGGTCAGGTCTTCGGGCCGGACGGAGCGGCGCTGCCCCGAGGGGGAGCAGTCCGGATCGCCGGCGAGCACCCCGGCCTGGGCGGCGGCTTCGGCGCTTTCGGCATCGGCAACGACGGCCGCTACCGGATCGACAAGCTCGGCCCGTACCAGTGGCCGCTCCTGTTCGACGTGTACGGGCAGGCCACGCAGTGGAGTGGCGGTGAAGCCAACCGCGACCGGGCCGACCGGATCACGGTTGTCGCGGGCGGCACCACCACCTACGACTACCGGCTCGATGGCGGGGTCACCGTGACGGTGGCGAGCACCACGCCCTTCCAGGGCTACGTGACCGCTCGAAACGCCGACACCGGTGACATCACGGGCACCTGGTGGCTCGACGAACCGAACGTCGGCGTGGCCAGGCAGCTCATCGGCGGGCAGCACATCCGGTTCGAGTACTACCCGAGCGAGGGTGGCCGCAGGTTCGTCGGCGGCGAGGACTTCGCCTCGGCGGCCAAGTACAAGATCCACAAGTTTAAGGGCGGGGCGTTCGAGCTCACGCTCGGCTGATCACGTCGACGAAGGCCGGGCACGCTCGCCGTGTCCGGCCTTCGTGCAAACAGGCGAGCGCAGCGCTGGCCATGTCGCCTACCATCAATGTTTCCGCCGTGGTTGCGCGGCGGGAATGGCTTCCACACGTGGGGATTCGTGGAATTGTTCTCTCTTCGTACCCGGGCTGCGTTCAGCCTCGGCTCGTCTGTCCGCACCGGCCGCAGCGCGGTCACCAAGGTCGCCGCGTCGGCCCTCGTGCCGGCCATTCTGCTCAGCGGCACCCCTGCGGTCGCCGCGAGCAACACGCTCACCATCACCACCCTGGATCGGGCCGGCAAAAAGATCGCGGTCACGACGACCGTGGTCAACCTCGCCACCAACGAGAGCCGCTCGGTCCGGTCGGGTCAGGTCAAGAAACTGCCGAAGGGCACCTACGCGGTGCTCGCCTCGATCGACACCGGCTTGGTGTCGACACTGGGGGCAAGCATCGTCACGGTCTCCGGCACGACCAAGACAACTCTGGACGCGCGCAAGGGCCGCAAGGTCACGCTGGGCCTCAGCCCGGCCCCCGCCGATGCCAGCCTCGAGACTCAGACCATCGCCCAGATCTGCACCGTGTCCAAGTCGGCGGTCGAGAGGGTCGAGGCCTGGGACTTCGCCAACGAGCTGTACGTGATTCCGAACTCGTCGAAGAAGCTGGCTTTCGCGGCGATGCGCACCTGGACCGATCACTCGGGCGAGACCGATCGCCATGCGGTCATGTATTCCACCACCACCATCCCGAGCACACCGTCGCGGACCTTCAGCCGGTCCGCACTCGCGACGGTCAACGTGGAGACCCGGCGCGGCCCGTCCGGGTCCGTCAGCAGCAGTCTCGCGGTGCAGCCGATCGACCGCCCCTGCGGCAGCAGCATGTACGGCAGTCTGCTGAGCTTCGACCGGCCGTATCGGACGAAGGTATTTCTGTCACCGGGCAAGTGGGTCGTCCGAGCCGAGAGCTACGCAGGAACCAAGGACGGTTCCACGTGGAATATCGGTGGCTTCTACGCGCCGCGTCAGGTCGCTGCGGGCACGTCGTACAACCTGCGCTTCTTCCGTGCCGCCTGGGGCCCGGCCGCAGTGTTGCCGGTGTTGCACAACGGCCGGATCTCCTACTCGCTGAACAACATGTTCGCCGATCCCGGCTTCCCCCGACAGAGCGTCGAGGGCGGTGACAAGGCGACCGCGACCCTGACCTTCCGCGGCAAGACGGTCAAGACGGTGAAGGACAGGGGCTGGGAGCCCGAGGAAAAGGTCCTCAACTACACGGTGAAGCAGTCCGGCTGGTACACGCTCACCAACACGGCGAGCCGCTACTACCCGGAGATCACCTTCCCGTCCGGGATGCTGTCGCCGAGGACCAGCGTCACGTTCCGGTTCAAGGCGAAGCCGAGGACCTGGGTGGCCGCACCCGTCTACGCCGTCACCATGCGGCCCGTCGGCCTGAACCTCTACAACCAGGCGAAGCCGGGCAGCACCACGAACGTCGAGCTGAAGCTGAGCCGACCCAAGGGAGACCCGGACATCAAGCTGGGCAAGAACCCGCCGGTGAAGACGGTCAGCGCCAAGGCCTCGTTCGACGGCGGGCGGACGTGGCGGTCGGTGCAGGTCAAGAAGATCGCCGGAACGTGGACCGCCCTGGTCGGCAACCCGCAGTCCGGCGCGGTCTCGCTGCGGGTACGGGTCACCGACACCACTGGCGGCTACACCGATGTGACGATCATCCGGGCGTACGCGATCGGCTGATCACCCACTGGCATGGACGCGCCTTCGGCGACGCGGGCGACGAGCGTTGCCGAAGGCGCGTCCATGCGGGGAAAAACCCCAGACTCACCGGCGGACGGTCAGCGCCGCGCTCGTGGCCCGCCCGTCCGCGTACCCGGCCTTCTTGGCGATCACCGTGACGGTGAGCCGCTTGTTGCGCATCGAGGACGTGAGCTTGAGCTTGCTGCCCGTCGCGCTACGGATCAGCTTTCCGTTGATCCGCCACTCGTACCGGTACGAGTCCGCCTTCGGTGACCAGGCGCCGACGTCCACCCTGACGGTCCGGCCCACCCGGGGCGTACCGATGATCTTCGGCCGCTTCGTTGCCCGGGGTGCCTTACCCTTCGCGACCGCCGCGCTGGCGGCCGAGGTCGCCTTTGTGGGGCTGTAGCCGGGCCGGGTGGCGGTCACGGTAACGGTGAGCCGCTTTCCCAGCAGCGCCGCGGGGATGATGAGCGCTGCGGCGGTCGCACCCTTGATCGCGATGCCGTTCGCCGACCACTGGTACTGGTAAGCCGTCGCCGTGGGCGTCCACTCGCCCGGCGTCGCCTTGACGGTGCCCCCGACCGCCAGGGTTCCGCTGATCGTCGGCAGCTTGACCCGACTCATCGCCGGGGGCGGGGCGATCGTGAAGGCGCCGGCCAGGACAACCGGCTGGCCCGCACCGTACGGGTACAGGGCCAGGCCGGCCCGGCCGGTCGGCGCGGAGGCGAGGTTCACCTCGGCGGTCATCGTCGTGCCGTCGGCCGAGACCGTCTTCACCGTCGCGGCCAGCGGCTGCCCCGTGGCGGGGGTCACCTGGACCACGTCACGCGGATGCAGGCCGGTGCCGCGGATGGTGATCGTCCGGACGCTGCCGCCGGGCACCGTGGCCGGAGCCACCGAGGTGACCGTGGCGGCACCGACCACGACGGTGAAGTTGTACAGCGTCCACATGGAGCGTGTGCCGTCAGCCGTCACGCTGCGAACGGTCAGCTGGTACCGGCCGGTCTCCGCCGGCGTCCAGGGCAACGTCGCGGTGCCGTCAGGCCGGGCGGCGATGGTGGTGTACGACCCGGAGCTGATTGCGTACTGGTACGCGGTCGTGCCCGGCAGGTGCGGCGTGAAGCTGAAGGTGCCCGGGGCGAGCCGGCCGCTGCCGGTCGCCGGGAAGTCGGGCGAGGTGACCCCGGGCCCGTCTGTCACCGACCAGGACGTGCCGCCCTCCTCCGTCTGCACGCCAGCGGCATTGCGCGCGACGACGGTGACGTAGTTGTAGCCGCTCCTCGTCGGCGTGAAACTGAAGGTGGCGCTGCCGTCGGCGGCTGGTTTGAGGACCTGCTTCGTGGCCTCGTCGTGGTTCAGCTTGGCCACGTACTCGACAACATTCGCCATCCGGCTGCGGACCGTGAAGGCGGCCGGCGTTCCCAGATCGGTGCCGCCGGTGCGGGTCACCATCGGGACCGCCCCGTCGACCGACACGTGGGCCCAGCGCGGCTCGGACAGGGTGCCATCCGCGCTCCGGCTCTGGATGCGCAGGCCGTCGACGCCGGTTTCCGTGGCCGTCCAGGTGAACACGGCGGTCCCGTCGGCGCGAGCCGGAACGGTGGTCTTCTCGACTGGCCGTTGCTCCAGGCCCGAGTACTCCGGCCAGTAGAGGTACGCCTCGACGCGCGGCGCCCGGGGCGCGAGGTGGAACGTCAGCGACGACCCGAGCGTCACGCTCGAGCTCGTGTCAGTGGTGAACGTCGGGGCGTTGTCGACGAGGAATTCGTAGGCGCGGGGAGCGTGCGTCGTGCCGTCGCGGGTGACGCTGTGGACGTAGAGGGTCTGCCGGCCGGCACGGGTCGGCGCGATCATCGCGGTCGCCCTTCCCTTGGCGTCCGCCGGCACCATGCCTGACGGCCCGTCCTCGTCGATCCGCCACCCGAACGACACCGTGTCGGGGACCGTGGCACTCAGCTCGAACGCGCCGGACACCCCGACGTTGTAGTCCAGGTTCGAGCCCCAGTCGGGGTACGCGGACGAGAAGATCGACGGCCGGGTCTCCTTGACGTAGAACTCGTAGTAGGCCGCCTCGGACCGGTTTCCGGCCCGGTCGACCGCGTAGACGGTGACCGAGTGGTGGCCGGCTGCTCGGGGAGTCCACCGGACGGTCGCCGGACCGCCGAGCCCTTCGGCATCCACCGTGGACTCCACGTACTCCCCGCTCAGTTCGGCGGAGTAGAACCGGTAGCGGTAGCTGACGGTGTCGTCGGCGGCCGAGGTCAGCGTGAAGGCGCCGGGGACACCTATTGCGCCGTTGGCGTTATCCCAGTCGCCAGCGGGATACTCGGTGGAGGTCACGACCGGGGCCGGGCCGCCGCTGCGGTCGACCGTGTAATGGCACGTGCTGCTCCATGGCGATGCTTCCGCCCCGTCGAGGACGCGCACCCGCCAGGCGTACGTGACGCCGTCGAGTTGCTTCGTCTCGTCCTCAAGCTGGACGTAGACCTCGTCGCTGCGCTCGCCGATGTCACGGAGCCACTGCTGGGGGTGCTCCGGGTCGGCGACGTCCCATACCTGGAAGTCGGCCTGCAACCCGGAGCCCGTGTCCGTACGGCTGAAGGTGCCCCGCAGCGCCACCGCCCTGGCGTCGTTGAGCCTGCCCGGGCTCAGATACGGCCCCGGCGCGGCGGCGGCACACGGCTGGCCGGCGGTCTTGAGATCGGTCGGTGCGGCCACCGCCGCAGCGGCCGGGGCGGCCGTGAGCCCTACCGCTGCTCCGCAGCCGAGCGTCGGCACCATGACCAACGCCATGATCCGCCGATGAGGGCGCGAAGGTGCACGCATTCGGACTCCCCCCGATGAGACGGATGTCGTTGAAACACCCGCGAAAGGATCGCATGCCAGCGCGACCGATGGGACCCCCGGTCGTGTCGCCGCCGCCGTTCGCCCCGCCACCGTTGCCACTCAGCTACCTGGACGTGGTGGTGTTTGTCGAATCTCCCCGGAATGGGAGGTCTTCTCGGTAGACATGGGTGGACGGCCGGCCACTCCCGGGAGGTGCCATGGGACTCCGAGCGACGTTCCTGCCGTGGCCCGTGCTGCGCCAGGCGCTCGCCCTGGTGACCGGAGGCGACCGCCTGGGCCGCGGGGCCGCCGCCCGCTCGAAGGCAACCGATCGGCTGACGCCCCGGATCGCCACGGCTGACCGGGTCGTGAGCAGCGTCTGCCCGTACTGTGCGGTCGGGTGCGGGCAGTTGGTCTATGTGAAGGACGAACAGGTCGTCCAGATCGAGGGTGACCCGGCCTCGCCGGTCAGCCGTGGCCGGCTCTGCCCGAAGGGCGCGGCGTCCAAGCAGCTCGTCACCAACCCGCTGCGCCAGACCCGGGTGCGGTACCGACGGCCGCACGGGACGGAGTGGGCGGACGTCGACCTCGACACGGCGATGGACATGATCGCCGACCGGGTCATCGAGACCCGGAAGGCGACCTGGACCGACCGCGACGACCAGGGGCGGCGGCTGCGCCGGACGATGGGCATCGCGGCCCTCGGCGGGGCGACGCTGGACAACGAGGAGAACTACCTGATCAAGAAGCTCGGCACCGCGCTCGGTGCCGTGCAGATCGAGAACCAGGCCCGGATTTGACACTCCGCCACCGTTCCCGGTCTGGGAACCTCGTTCGGTCGCGGCGGGGCCACCACCTTCCAGCAGGACCTGCAGAATTCCGACTGCGTCGTCCTGCAGGGCTCCAACATGGCCGAGTGCCACCCGGTGGGTTTCCAGTGGGTCATGGAAGCGAAGGCGCGGGGGGCCACACTCGTGCACGTCGACCCGCGCCTGACCCGGACCGGGGCGTTGGCCGACCTGCACGTGCCGATCCGGGCCGGCACCGACATCGCACTGCTCGGCGGGCTGATCAACTACGTGCTGAGCAACGGCCTGGAGTTCCGGGAGTACGTCGTCGCCTACACCAACGCGGCGACGATCATCAACGAGGACTTCCAGGACACCGAGGACCTCGACGGGCTCTTCTCCGGCTGGCGGGACGACACCTCGAGCTACTCAACCGACACCTGGCAGTACGCGGGTGTCCGGGTGGCCAGCGCGGCCGGCAAGCGCCAGCAGGGCGCGAAGGGCACCTGGGAGGAACGGCACGGCAGCCACGGTGCGGTGCTGGAGGACCTGCACAACCTCCGCCGGGACGAGACGCTGGAGCATCCCCGGTGCGTCTTCCAACTGCTGAAGCGCCACTACAGCCGGTACACACCGCAGATGGTGGCGAAGATCTGCGGGATCCCCGAGGAACTGTTCCGGCAACTGGCCCGGGCGATCACCGAGAACTCGACCCGGGACCGCACCACCGCCTGGGCGTACGCCGTGGGGTGGACCCAGCACACCGTCGGTGTGCAGTACATCCGGGCCGCCTCGGTGCTGCAACTGCTGCTCGGCAACATCGGCCGCCCCGGCGGGGGAGTGCTCGCGCTGCGCGGCCACGCCAGCATCCAGGGCAGCACCGACATCCCCACGCTGTACAACCTGCTGCCGGGTTACCTGCCGATGCCCCACCCGGACGCCCACAGCAGCCTGGACGAGTACGTCGCCGACGACTCCTCCGAGACCGGCTACTGGGGCAACATGCGTTCCTACGCGGTCAGCCTGCTCAAGGCGTACTGGGGGGATGCCGCGACCGCCGAGAACGACTTCTGCTTCGACTACCTGCCGCGCATCACCGGCGAGCACAGCACCTACAAGACGGTGCAGGCACAACTGGACGGCACCTGCAAGGGCTACTTCCTCAACGGCCAGAACCCGGCGGTCGGGTCGGCCAACGCCCGGGCGCAACGCCTCGGCATGGCGAATCTCGACTGGCTGGTCGTCCGGGACTTCTCGCTGATCGAGAGCGCGACGTGGTGGAGGGACGGCCCGGAGATCGAATCCGGCGAGCTGCGCACCGAGGACATCGCCACCGAGGTGTTCTTCCTGCCCGCGGCCGCGCACACCGAGAAGGACGGCAGCTTCACCAACACGCAACGGATGTTGCAGTGGCACCACAAGGCGGTGGACCCGCCCGGCGACGCCCGCAGCGATCTGTGGTTCTGGTACCACCTGGGCCGGCGGATCCGGGCGAAGCTGGCCGGCTCGACCGCCGACCGGGACCGGCCGATCCTCGACCTGAACTGGAACTACTCCACCTCCGGGCCACACGCGGAACCCAGCGCCGAGGAGGTGCTTCAGGAGATCAACGGCCGGAAGGCGGACGGGTCCTGCCTGTCGACGTACGAGGAACTCGCCGACGACGGCTCGACCACCTGCGGCTGTTGGATCTACTGCGGCGCGTACGCCGACGGGGTGAACCAGACCGCCCGCCGCAAACCGCACACCGAGCAGAGTTGGGTGGCCCCCGAGTGGGGCTGGGCCTGGCCGGCCAACCGGCGCCTGCTCTACAACCGTGCCTCGGCCGACCCAGAGGGCCGGCCGTGGAGCGAGCGCAAGGCGTACGTCTGGTGGGACGCCGAGAAGAAGAAGTGGACCGGGCACGACGTGCCGGACTTCCAGCCCACGAAACCGCCGGACCACCGGCCGCCCGAAGGCGCGAAGCGGCAGGACGCTCTTTCCGGCGTCGACCCGTTCATCATGCAGGCCGACGGGAAGGGCTGGCTGTACGTGCCGGCCGGGCTCTCCGACGGGCCGCTGCCGACGCACTACGAGCCGCAGGAGTCGCCGGTACCCAACCTGCTCTACGGGCAGCGGCGGAACCCGGCCCGCGAGACGAGCCGGCGGCGGGACGTGGACCCGTACCAGCCCAGTGCCGACGAGCCGGGCAGCGAGGTCTTCCCGTACGTCATGACGACGTACCGGCTCACCGAGCACCACACGGCCGGTGGGATGAGCCGATGGCTGCCGTACCTGTCGGAACTGCAGCCGGAGATGTTCTGCGAGGTGTCCCCGGAACTGGCCACCACCGTCGGGCTGAGCCATCTCGGCTGGGCGACCATCGTCACCGCCCGCAACGCGATCGAGGCCCGGGTCCTGGTCACCGATCGGATGGTGCCGGTACGCGTGCACGACCGGATCGTGCACCAGGTCGGGCTGCCGTACCACTGGGGTCGCAACGGCATCACCACCGGCGACTCGGCGAACGACCTGACCCACATGGTGCTCGACCCGAACGTGCACATCCAGGAGGTCAAGGCCGGCACCTGCGACATCCGGCCCGGCCGCCGCCCCCGTGGTCCCGAACGGCGCCGCCTGGTCGAGGAGTACCAGAGGCGGGCCGGAATCACCGCTACGACCGGCACCGCGCACCGCACCACGGAGAGGCAGGGGAATCCGTATGACCACGACCAAGCATCTGCTGGAGGGCGGCCAGGATCCGGCGTCGGGCTCCGGCTATCCGCAGCCGCCACCACGGATGGGGTTCTTCACCGACACCTCGGTGTGCATCGGGTGCAAGGCGTGCGAGGTGGCCTGCAAGGAGTGGAACGTGATCCCGGACGACGGGCTCTCCCTGCTGGGCATGTCGTACGACAACACCGGGATGCTGGGCGCCGACACCTGGCGGCACGTGGCCTTCGTCGAGCAGGATCGCCCACTCGGCCGGCAGAACAATGCGGTCGCCGTCCTGCCGACCGGGCCGTCCGTGAGCGCGCACAACGCGCGGGTGGTGGCGGCCGGGCTGGGCGAGGAGCACGGCGCCCGCCTCGGTACGGAGACCGGCGCGGTACGCATGGCGCCGATGCCGGACGGCCGGCACCCGGCGCCGATCACCGCGGACGGGCGCACCGAGTTGCGCTGGCTGATGGCCAGCGACGTGTGCAAGCACTGCACACACGCGGCCTGCCTGGACGTGTGCCCTACGGGCAGCCTGTTCCGCACCGAGTTCGGCACCGTGGTGGTGCAGGAGGACATCTGCAACGGTTGCGGGTACTGCGTGCCCGCCTGCCCGTACGGGGTCATCGACCAACGCAAGGACGACGGGCGCGTCTGGAAGTGCACGCTCTGCTACGACCGGCTGGGCGTGGGACAGGAGCCCGCCTGCTCCAAGGCGTGCCCCACCGACTCCATCCAGTTCGGCCCCCTCGACGAACTGCGCGAGCGCGCCGCGCATCGGGTCGAGCAGCTGCACGACGCCGGCGTCGTCGAGGCCCGGCTCTACGGGGCCGATCCGGACGACGGCGTCGGCGGGGCGGGTGCCTTCTTCCTGCTGCTCGACGACCCGGAGGTGTACGGCTTTCCACCCGACCCGGTGGTGACGACCCGCGACCTGCCGGCGATCTGGCGGCACACGGTGGTCGCGGCCGTCGCGGTGGGCGCGATCGTGCTGGCGGCGTTCGCGGGAGCCCGCCGGTGAGCGCCGTACCGGAGACCGGCAGCGAGGTACGCCGGGACGGGCTGCACCACGTCGTGCCGGGGCGCGAGGCCCTGATCGGTTCCCGGGGTGGCCGACGCCCCGGCCGCGGTGGCGAGGTCGTGCCGCCGGCCGATTTCCGGTCGTACTACGGCCGGGCGGTCATCAAGCCGCCGATGTGGAAGGCGCACAATATCGCCGGGTACCTCTTCCTGGGCGGCGTGGCCGGCGGCTCGGCGCTGCTGGCCGCCGGCGCCGACCTCACCGGTCGCCGAGCCATGCGCCGCTCCGCCCGGCTGATCGCGGCTGGCGCGACCGGGCTGTCACTCACGGTGCTGATCGGCGACCTGGGCAGGCCGGAGCGCTTCGTCCACATGTTGCGCACGGTCAAGCCCACCTCGCCGATGTCGATCGGCACGTGGCTGCTGGCCGGCCTCAGCCCGCTCGTCGCCGCCGCGGCGCTCGACGAGGCGGCGGGACTGCTCCCCCGCCCGTGGACGGAACTAGCCGGGGCCCTGGGTCGCCCCGGCGGCAGGGCCGCCTCGGTCCTGGCCCCCGCGGTCACCACGTACACGGGTGCCCTGCTCGCCAACACCGCCGTCCCCGCCTGGCACGGTGCGCACCGGGAGCTGCCGTACCTGTTCGGGGCGAGCGCCCTCGCCGCGGCCGGTGGCCTGGTGGCCGCGGCCTCCCCGACGGGCGAGGCGACGCCGGCCCGGGTGACGGGCATCGCCGGGGCGGTCGCGGCGCAGCTGCTCAACCGGGCCGTCCACCGGCGGCTCGGGATGGTGGCCGAGCCGCTGACCGTGGGGCGGTCCGGTCGGCTGCTGCGTACCTCCCGGTGGTGTGCCCGCGCCGGACTGGCGCTGCTGGCCGCGTCCGTCGTGCGGCGTAGCCGGGCGTTGGACGTCGCCGGGGGGCTCGCCCTGGCCGCCGGGTCCGCACTGATCAAGTTCGGCTACTTCCATGCCGGCGTCGCGTCGGCGGCGGACCCGAGATACACCGTGCTGCCACAGCGCGAGCGGTCCGCTGGGCCGCGATAGCCGTCCTGGTCGCTGACCGCATGGGCGACCCCCGCCACCAACGCAATCCGGGTGCGCAGCTCGCCCGGCGGGTCGTTCGGCAGCTGGGCGGGTCGCAGCGGACCCGGGTCGTGCTGCTGCTCGCCGCAGTGCTGGCGTTGAACAGCGCGGACACCGGGACGATCGGGGCCGCCGCCGCACAGCTGGAGCGGGACCTGGGCATCAGCAACGCGAAGCTCGGCCTGCTGGCCACGGTGTCGTCGGGGGTCGGTGCGCTGGCGTCCGTGCCGCTGGGCGTCCTCGCCGACCGGACCCATCGGGTACGCCTGCTGGTGCTGACCATCGCCCTCTGGGCGATCGCGATGGCTGCCGGTGGGCTCGCCCCCAGCTACTGGTGGCTGCTGCTGTCGCGGCTGCTGCTGGGTGCCGCCGTCGCGGCCTCCGGCCCGGTGGTGGCTTCCTTGATCGGCGACTTCATCCCGCCGGCCGACCGGGCGGCCGTCCTCGGATGGATCCTCACCGGGGAGCTCGTCGGCGCGGCCATCGGCCTGGTGGTCGGCGGCGAGATCGCGGCAACCCTGTCCTGGCGGTACGCGTTCCTCCTGCTCGCCGTGGTGAGCGGCGGCCTGGCGGTGCTGCTGTGGAAGCTGCTGCCCGAGCCCGCGCGGGGCGGGGCCGGATGGCTGGCCGCCGAGGGCGGCGACCGCGAGCCCGGGGCGCGGACCGAGCCGACCCGCCCGACGGTCGACCGGATGCATGCCGTGGTGGCCGCCCGCGGCATCCAGCCGGCCCGGGACCGGATTCTCACCGAGGACCCGAACTGCTGGTCACTGCGCCGGGCGATGATCTACCTGCTGGACATCCCGACGAACCGGCTGCTGATCGTGGCCTCGGCGACCGGCTACTTCTTCTTCGCCGGGCTGCGGACCTTCGTGATCGTCTTCGCGGTCCGGCACTTTCACATCTCCCAGACAGCGCTCGGCGGCCTGGTGCCGATTATCGGCTTGGCGGCGGTGGCGGGCACGATCCTGTCCGGCCGGCTCACCGACCGTGCCCTCGCCCGGGGCCGCACCGGCGTCCGGATCGTCGTCCCGGCGTTCGGCTACACCGTCGCCGCGATCTGCTTCGCGCCGGGCATGTGGGCCAGCAACCTCCTGGTGGCGCTCCCCCTGATCGCGCTCGGCACCGCCGCGCTGGCCGCCGCCAACCCACCGCTGGACGCGGCCCGGCTCGACATCGTGCCGGGCCGGCTCTGGGGTCGGGCGGAAAGCCTGCGCACCGTGCTCCGCCTCGCGGCGGAGTCGCTCGCCCCGGCGAGCTTCGGCTGGCTGGCCGACCAACTGGCCGGCCCGGGGGGAGGCGAGTCCGGAACGGGCCTGGAGTACACCTTCCTGATCATGCTGGTGCCACTGCTGGCGAACGGGCTGATCCTCCTCACCGCTCGGCGGCATTACCCCGTCGACGTGGCCACGGCCGCGGCGGCGAAGCCGTGAACAGCGGGGTGGCCGCCGCCCGGGCGGCGCGGGCACCGCCCCCACGAACGGGGTTCTCTGCCGTACGGTGCGCTCATGCGTCGCCCCCTATACGTGGCCCTGCTCCTCCCGCCGTTGCTCGTCTCCGGTTGCACCTCGGCACCCGGCGCCTCGACCGCGCACACCGGCTCGTCGACCTCCCCCACCGCGACGCCCAGCCCGTCCGCCCCCGCCGTCGACTACACCGCCTGGCAGGCCGGCCGTTCGACCCCGGTGGCCGACCCGATCTATCCGGCCCGGGGCACCGACGCGCTGGACGTGCTGCACTACGGGTTGGAGCTGGACTGGGCGCCGCCGACGAAGACCCTGACCGGCACCGCGACCCTGCGGATCCGTCCCACCAGGGACGCCCCGAGCCTCGTCCTCGACTTCATGCCGTACCAGATCGACGGGGTGACGCTGGACGACGCGGCGGTCACCGGCACGGTCGCCAAGGAGAAGTTGACGATCGCCGCTCCGGTCGTCGCCGACCAGCCGGTGACCCTGGTGGTGAAGTACCACGGCACGCCGAAGACCACCCCGATGCCGTCGCATCGCACGGACGTGGAGAAACTGGGGCTCACGGTCAGCAAGGAGGGTGGCCTCTGGACGATGCAGGAGCCGTTCGGGGCGTTCACCTGGTATCCGGCCAACGACCAGCCGTCCGACGAGGCGCTCTACGACATCAAGGTGACCGTGCCAGCGGGCTGGTCCGCGATCGCCAGCGGCACCCCGGCCGGCCAGTCCGGGACCACCTTCAGCTACCGCAGCACCGACCCGGTGGCGACGTATCTGACCACCCTCGCCGTCGGGAAATACCAGAAGCTCACCGCCAAGGGCCCGCACGGCATCCCGCTCACCTACTGGTACCGCAAGGGCACCGACGACAAGCTGCTGCCGTACCTGAAGAAGTCGCCCGAGTATCTGGCCTGGCTGGAGAAGAAGTTCGGCCCGTACCCGTTCCCGTCCGGCGGGGTCGTGGTGGTCGACTCGGCATCCGGCATGGAGACCCAGCAGATGATCACCATGGGCCGGAAGATCGAGAACACCAAGGCGCGGCGCGACCGCTGGGGCAGCGACCTGCTGCACGAGTACGCCCACCAGTGGTTCGGCGACTCCGTCACCCCGACGAGCTGGCGGGACCTGTGGCTGAACGAGGGCTGGGCCCAGTACGCCCAGGACCTGAACACCAAGGAGACCAACCACCTCAGCGACGCCAGCCTGGACCGGTACCTGCGGGACGCCGACGCCAGGCTGCGGAAGAAGCTCGGCCCGCCCGGCAAGCCCAGCCCGAAGAACTTCGCCGAGGGCAACGTCTACCTCTGTTCCGAGGCCATGCTCCACGAGCTGCACAAGCAGCTGGGCGACAAGAAGTTCTTCGCGCTGGGCCGCGCCTGGGTGCAGGAGCAGCGCAACACCCACCAGGATCGAGCCTCGTTCATCGCGTTCGTCAACAAGCAGACCGGCCGCGACTTCACCAAGCTGATCAACACCTGGCTGGACTCGAAGACGACGCCGAAGTCCAGCTTCTGACGACGCCAAAAGCGGTACGGCCCGGGCACCGCGTCCGCCGGTGACCCGGGCCGTCCGCGTGCCGGCGTCACAGTCGTTCGGGCGTGCGGATGCCGAGCAGGTGAAGGCCCTGCCGTAGCACCCGGGCGGTCAGGTCGCAGAGCACCAGCCGGCTGCCCCGTACCGGACCGTCGGCCCGCAGCACCGGGCAGCGCTCGTAGAAGGCGTTGAACGCGACGGCGAGCCGGTGGAGGTAGCCGGCCAGGTGGTGGAACTCCAGGCCGCGCTCCACCTCGGTGACCACTGCCCCGAAGCCGACGAGCTCGAACGCGAGCGCCCGCTCGGCCGGCTCGGCCAGCGAGATTCCCGCGTCCGGCCGAGCGTGCAACCCCGCCCGCCGGAAGATCGACCGGATCCGGGAGTACGCGTACTGGAGGTACGGCGCGGTGTTGCCGTCCAGCGACAGCATCCGCTCCCAGTCCAGCACGTAGTCCTTGTGCCGGTCACTGGACAGGTCGGCGTACTTGACCGCCCCGATGCCGACCGCCCGGCCCACCTCGGCCGCCTCCGCCTCGCCCAGTTCCGGGTTCCGTTCCCGGGCCAGCGCGGTGGCCCGGGCCACCGCCTCCTCCAGCAGGGCGACCAGCTTCACCGACTCACCGGCCCGGCTGCGCAGCATCCGTCCGTCCGGTCCGAGGATCGACCCGAACCCGACGTGCTCCGCCCGGGCCGGCGGGATCAGCCAGCCGGCCTGTGCCGCCGCCGCGTACACCATCTCGAAGTGTCGCCGCTGCGGCAGCCCCACCACGTAGAGCAGCCGGGTCGCGCCCAGTGTCCCGGTCCGGTGCCGGACCGCTGCCAGGTCGGTGGCCGGGTAGCCGTACCCGCCGTCGGACTTGCGTACGATCAGCGGCAGCGGCTCGCCGTCCCGGCCGACCGAGCCGGGCGGGAAGACGCAGGCCGCGCCGTCGCTCTGCCGCAGCAGCCCGAGCCGGTCCAGGTCGTCGACCACCGCGGCGAGCAGGTCGTTGTAGCTGCTCTCGCCGTGGAAGTCCCGCTCGGTCAGGGTCACGTCGAGCAGGTCGTACACGTTCAGGAAGTAGCGTTCGGACTGCTCGACCAGCAGCCGCCACCGCCGCAGCGTGGCCTCGTCGCCGCCCTGCAACGCCACCACCCGCCGCCGGGACCGCTCCTGGAACGCCTCGTCCGCGTCGAACTTGGCCCGGGCCGCCTTGTAGAACGCGTTCAGGTCCCCCATGGACAACTCCTGCGCCGCCTCGGCCTCGCCCAGGTCGACCAGGTGCTCGATCAGCATGCCGAACGGGGTACCCCAGTCGCCCAGGTGGTTGGCCCGGATCACCCGGTGGCCCAGCCACTCCAGCAGCCGGGCCGCCGCGTCGCCGATCACCGTCGACCGCAGGTGCCCGACGTGCATCTCCTTCGCCACGTTCGGCCCCGAGTAGTCGACCACCACGGTCTCCGGCTCGGGCGCCGGCGGCACGCCGAGCCGCGGGTCGGTGGCCAGCGCGGAGACCAGCCCGGCCAGCGCGCTGTCGGCGACGGTGAGGTTGAGGAAGCCCGGCCCGGAGACCTCCGCCGCGGCGCACAGGTCGGCCAGCTCGGCGCGTTCCAGCACCTCGGTGGCGATGGCACGCGGCGGCCGGCCGAGCCGCCGGGCCAGCGCCAGCGCCGCGTCGGACTGGAAGTCCGCGCGCTGCGAGCGCCGCACAACCGGGTCCACCGGTACGCCGGCCACCGTTTCGAACGCCGGCGCCAGCCGGTCGGTCAACATTTTCTCCAGATCCATGGGTACGCCGATCTCGCTCGGGTCCGCTCGCGCGGATCTACGGGGATGTGGGCGGACCGAGGACGATCGGCGGTGACCGGCGGCTCGATCCGCCGGTCGCAAGAGAGGAAAGCTCAGCGAAGGCGGTCGCGGGACCGCCGGCGTCGCAGCGCGCCGACCTGGACGTCGGGGGACGTCGACCGGAAGGCGTGCGAGCTGGTCATATCAGCAGCCTAACCGGCCGGCCCGGGGGCGGCGCAAGGCCGTCCCCGGGCCGGCGTCCGGTCGTACCCGAGGATTCAGGCCGGCGTGGCCGCGGCCTTGCGGTACCGCTCGGCCCGTCGCCGCACCTGGGTGTACGCGCTGGTCAGGCCCATCGCCCGGCGGACCTCGACCAGCGTGCCCCGCACCTCGGCCCGGGTCCGTTCGGTGCCTTCGAAGATCAGCTCGTCGACCAGGCCGCCCGCCGCCACGAACCGGGCCCGCCGCTCCCGGATCGGGTCGAGTAACCGGTTGAGCGCGACCGCCAGCTCCTCCTTGACCTCGACGTCACCGACCCGGCCGGCCCGGTAGCGGTCCTTCAACTCCGCGACCTTCGCCCGGTTCGGGTTGAACACGTCGTGATAGGCGAAGACCGGGTTCCCCTCCACCGTCCCCGGCACGTCGGCGCGCACCCGGTTCGGGTCGGTGTACATCGCCATCACCTTGCGGCGCACGGTCGCCGGGTCGTCGGAGAGCGCGATGGCGTTCCCCTTGCTCTTGCTCATCTTCCCCTGCCCGTCCGTGCCGACCAGGGTGGGCGTCTCCGACATGATTATCTCGGGCACCGGGAAGACCTCGCCGTAGAGGTGATTGAAGCGCCGAGCGATCTCCCGGGTCACCTCGACGTGCGCGGCGTTGTCCTTCCCCACCGGGACGACCTGCCCCTTCACGCAGAGGATGTCGGCGGCCTGGAGGACGGGATAGCCGAGCAGGCCGTACGGCATCTCGTCCTTGCCGGCGTCCCGGCTCATCTCCTTGAGCGACGGGACCCGCTCCAGCCGGGGCACGGTGACCAGGTTCTGGAAAAGGGTGTTCAGGTCGCCGACCTCGGGGAGCGCCGACTGCAGGTAGAAGGTGGCTCGGTCCGGCTCGACGCCGGCGGCGAGGATGTCGGTGACCATCTCGCGGGCGTTGCGGGAGACCTGCTCGATGTCCTCACGACTGTTCCTGGTGGTGAGCATGTGCAGGTCGGCGATGATGAAGAAGCTCTCGTAGCGCTGGTGCAGCTTCACCCGGTTGGCGATGCTGCCTACGAAGTGGCCCAGGTGCAGCCGCCCGGTCGGGCGGTCGCCGGTGAGCATCCGTGCTACGGACATGGTGGTACGCCTTTCGTGCCGAGAAGCAGGTGGAAGGACGCGCGGGCGCGCGGAAGGAGACCCGGGTGTGCCCGAATCAGTGGGATCGGCTGCTCAGAGCGCGAACCGCCATCGCCCGCCGGCGCGGAACCGCAACCCACCGGCACGGAGTACGTCGAGAATCTGCTCCCGACCGTCGTCGACACGGGCCGGGAGAACCGGAGCGGCAGCCGCCGGGAGACCGTCGACGATCTCCGGGGCGCAGGTGCTCGGCCGGACCATGCCTGACAGGGTAGCGCCGGGCGGCCGGCCGCGCGGTCCCCTGCCGCGGCGGACTTCCCGGCCACCCATGCCGCCGCTCAGCTCTGCCGGTAGCTCTTGGGTATCAGCTCCCGACCTGATCCCGGTACTCGGGCCGGGCGGGGTCGTCCGGGTCGACGGCCGGCGAGTTCCGCACCTGCTCCCGGGTACGGTCCACGTGCACCGCGCGGGCCAGGTGGTCCACCCGGGCCACCGTGCCGACGGGCAGCAGCACCTTCTTCCCGAAGATCCACGGTCCGGTGTCCACCACCAGGCACCGGACGCCGGCGTCCTCGCTCGCCTGGTCGACCGACCCGATCCGGCCGTCGGTCGCCTCCACGCGGTAGCCGGTGAGGTCGATGGGCGTGCCCGGGCCGGGCGCGTGCGGGCCTCCGTCGGCGCCGTCCGGGCGCTGCCGCGGCACGTCGTCCGGCCTGCGCTCGTCGTAGCCGCCGGCGAGTGCGGACGGATCCCGCCATATCCATGGCTCGAACGGCTGCATCGCCCACCTCCGTGTCGTCGTCCAGCCGACTACAGCAGTGCCCGCGCGGCGAATATCGGAAACATCGCCTGCTGACCGGGGCGGCCCGGCGACTGCTCCGGGTCGCGGCGCGGCGGCAGACGCGCCGAGCCGGCGTGGGCGTCCGCCGGGCAGCAGGCACTCCGCCGATGCCGGCGTGTGTGGCAGCCACCTCCACCCGCGCTGATCTGTTCCGACGTGCCGGTCGAATGGTGCCGCTGGCATACTGGCCACCCATGGTGCTGTCGCGCGGCTGGTCGCTCTTCCTGTTGACGGTCGGAGTCTGGACCTGGGTGATCTGGCCGAGGTTCGCCGTCGCCATCTGGAACGACCCGCGCTCGTGGTCGGCCGGCACGGTCGGCGCGGGCGGCGCGACCAGCTTCCTCTGGGTGCACGCGCTGCTGATCGCCGCCTCGCTGGCGATCGGCACCGCTGTCGGCGTGCTCGGGATCCGGGGTTGGCTCGCGGCTCGTCGTCGTCCCAGCGCGTGAGTCGCCGTCGCCGCACCATGGCTTACGCCTTTGAACAGGCAAGATAGTCCAACGATGATGATGTGACGCGGGACGCCTGCCGCGGATTTGACGATCAACACCGAAGACGCGTAACTTTCTCTCTGCCAGCGCGGAACGGGGCAAACGGGACGAGAGTCCAGGAGCCCAGACCCGAGGCTGGCGCCGGGTCGGACAGGGGCACAGCTCCTGAACGGCGCGGTCCGGGCGGAGCTCGCCGAAACGCCGCAGGGCGGATTTGGCAGAGCGGAACTGACCGGGTAAGGTTGACGACCGGCAGGGCACCGGGCGAGTTCGCGGGATCCGCGGCGGCCGGCCTGCCAAATCCGATGATCAAGCGCACGGCTTGCCGCTGCGCGAGTTCACCGGGCGCCGACCCGTACGAAGCGCGACAGACCGGGACACACGGTTTGACACGGCGGAGACGGGGA
>NZ_JBLROA010000080.1:0-22671 GCF_047921505.1 Micromonospora sp. SL1-18
TCATCGACGCAGATCATCGGACACTCCTCGGCGGGCAGGCATGCCAGCGCGGCTTCCAACACGGCCTGGTCGATGACCGTTGACGTCACTTCCCCAGAGGATCACCATGGGCGCAGGGCACCGTCACCATTATCGGTGGGCATCGCTCACTCCGGCTGAGGATCCAGCAACGCGAGTCGCCGCGATGGTACTTGCGCCCGAGCATCGAAAAGCGAGACCATCACGCATGCTCGACCCCTCGCCCGAGGACGACGGGACTTCACCGACGGTTTCTACGCCGGATTTCGTGGGTCGTGATCGGGAGATGGCAGCGCTCAGGGGCGCCTTGGCCCGGCCACCGGCGATCGTGCTGGTAGAGGGCGAGGCGGGGATCGGGAAGAGCCGACTGCTGCGAGAGTGGTTGGCCGCGCCGCACCAGCGCACTGCCCTGGTCTCGGTGTGCCCACCGCTTCGAGAGTCGCTGACGTTGGGGCCGATCGTCGACGCGTTCCGCGGGATCGACCGGCCGGCGTCGCGATTGCGGCTCACCGATCTTGCGGGTGCGTTACGGCCCCTGTTCCCTGAATGGTCCTCGGACCTGCCGCCCGCATTGCAGCCCTTGGACGATGCGAAGGCGGCACGGCATCGCCTGTTCCGCGCCCTGGACGAGCTGCTCCGGGCTCTGCGTGTCGACGTTCTCGTGCTCGAGGACGCTCACTGGGCCGACGAGGTGACCTTGGAGTTCCTGCTGTTCGTCACCTCCCGACAGCAGTCGGACGGGCCAAGCCTCGTGATCTCCTATCGGCCGGAGGAGGTGGACGCCGGATCGCTGTTGCTGCGGCTGACGTCCCGGCTGCCTGCTGGCGTGACCCAGCTGAGGATCGCCCTGGCGCCGATGCGACCCAACGACACGGCAGCGCTGGTGTCCTCGATGCTGGACGGCAACCCGATATCGCAGGAGTTCACGGCGTTCATGCACGAGCGGACCGGTGGCGTTCCTCTGGCGCTGGAGGAGTCGGTTCGCCTCATGTGCGACCGTGCCGACCTCGTCTTCCGCGACGGGCAGTGGGTCCGGCTGAAGCTGCGCGAGCTACAGGTGCCGCCAACGGTGCGCGACTCCACCCGGGAGCGGGTGGGCCGTCTGTCGCCGACGGCGCAGCAGGTGTTGCGAGCCGCGGCGACGTTGGCTGAGCGGTCATCGGTGGCCACGATCGCGGTGATCGCCGGTCTGTCACCAGATGCGTGTCGAGGTGCTATCGCGGAGGCGGCCGATGCCGGCGTCCTGCACGGAGACGACCGCGGCCAGTGGCGATTCCGGCATGTGCTGGCCGCCACGGCTGTCTACGAAGCGATCCCGTTGACCGATCGCAGACACTTCCACCTGCTGGCCGGCCGGGCGTTGGAGGACATCCATCCGCCGCCTGTCGCACGCCTTGCCCGCCACTTCCGTGAGGCGGGCGAGACGGAGTCCTGGGCGCGGTACGCCGAGCAGGGCGCCGAGCTGGCCATGGCCTCGGGTGACCACACCAAGGCGGTCTCCTTGCTGGTCGATCTGTTGTCGTGGTCCGAGCTGCCGCCGTCGGATCGGGCACGAGTCGCGCGCATCGCCGGAGTAGCCGCACTGGGCCGTCGTGAACCGGTCGACGAGGTCTACCACCGCGTGATCCGTACCTTGCGCTCGGTGCTGGAGACCCCCGGTCTCTCCGCACGCCAGCAGGCCGAGATCCGCAACCCCCTGGGTCGGCTCCTGATCACCGGGGGTGAGGCGCAGGCCGCACTCAGCGAGCTCGAGCAGGCGGTGGCCAACCTCGACCATGACCCGGTCGAGGCGGCTCGGGCGATGACCTATCTTGGATGGGCCTATGCGGGACCGTGGCCAGCGTCGACTCATCGGCGTTGGCTGGATCGCGCCGCTGAGCTCACCGCCGAATTCGATTCTCCCGCAGAGCGGCTGAACCTGGCCGGCAACCGTGCCGCTGCGTTGCTCATGCTCGGCGAAGAGGAGGCCTGGGACGTCGTCGCCGACCTGCCCATCGACGGTGCGACCTCGGCGGAGCGCCTCGACGTGGCCCGCATCCACGCAAATGTCGGGACCGGCGCACTGATCTGGGGTCGGTACGCCGAGGCGGAGGGACATCTCGTCGTGGCCATGCGCCTTGCCGAGGCCGAGCAGGCGTCCCGGTTGCAATACAACGTCCGACTCGAACAGGCCAACCTGGCGTGGCTCACCGGTCGGTGGGAGGGTCTCGCGGAGCGAAGCGCGGCACTCGCCGATGCCGACCGAGACCGGCCGGCGCTCTACCTCGGCAGCATTCGGCTCGCGGCCCGGCTGGCAGCCGCGGCCGGACGGCGGCGCGCTGCGGAGGAGCAGTTCCGGCTGGTCCTCGAGGAGTCTGCCCGTCTCGGCGCAGCCGACGACACGATGGAGGCCGCCGCTGCGCTGGCCAGACTGTGGCTGACGGACGGAAACAGCGGCCGGGCGCTGCAGATCACGAACGAGCCGATGGACACAGTCCGGAGAAAAGGCACCTGGGTCTGGGCGACGGACCTCGTCCCCGCCCGGATCGAGGCGCACCTCGCCGCGGGCGACCTCAAGGCCGCGACACGCCTGGGCGACCAGTTCGCCAGAGGACTGCGTGGCCGTACGGCGCCTGCGCCTCGCGCGGCGCTCACCGTATGCCGTGCCCTGCTGGTCGCCGCAGCCGGAGACCACGCCCGCGCGGCGACGGCATACGACCGGGCGGCGCGCGCCTGGAGCGCGTTGCCGCGCCCCTACGACGCCATGCTCGCCCGCGAGCGTCAAGCCGAGGCGCTCATGGCGCAAGGCCAGATCGAACAGGGCCGAGAGCTGCTGGCCGCACAGTACGAGCAACTGTTCAGGCTCGGAGCCCGCGGCGATGCAGACCGTGTCGCACAGCGGCTTCGCGAACACGGCGCCGAGGTTCCGCGATTGTGGCGCGGCGGTCGACGGGGGTACGGCGACCAGCTCTCACCTCGTGAGCTCGACGTGGTCCGACTGGTTGTCGCCGGCAAGACGAACCGGGAGATCAGCCGGATTCTGGCCAAGTCGCCGGCCACGGTGGATCAACAGCTGCGTGCGGCGATGCGCAAGTTGAAGGTGACCTCCCGGACCGCGCTCGCGGTCAAGGCAGTAGAGGCCGGAGTGTTCGCAGAAGAGGATTCCCTCGACGACCCGTCGTGAAAATTGACGTATCCGCTGGATAGCGAAGGTCGTTCGTCCCCCCGAGCATGGCTCCATGATCCATGGCCCTAGGGCAGTGCATGCCTGAGCGACCTATCGCGCGTGACGACTCCGTCATCGAGCACCAGCCACCACTCGAGCTGTCGCGCGAGCCGCGCGTCGGCGCCCGCGATGTCCGCGATGCCGGCGATGCCCGCGATGCCCGCGAAGCCCGCGAAGCCGACGACCACAAGAGCCACGACCCCTACCAACCCCTGTAGGCCGGAGGACCCCCACATGAGACCCAGAGCCCTCGTCGCTTCGCTGGCCGTAGCGGTCGGCCTGAGCATGCTCTCGCCACCATCGGCGTCGGCCGCTGAGCCGGATCCCGGTGCGGCCGCCAGCAAGATCGCGCCGGACCTGAAGGACCGCTTCCGCACGGAGCCGGTCTCCGACTTCTGGATCACGTTCGACACCAAGGCCGACCTCGCGCCGGCGAAGAAGATCGCCGACTGGACCACTCGCGGTCAGTTCGTCTACGACGCGCTGACCGCAGCGGCGAAGGACTCCGTGGCATCCGTCTCCACCGAACTCGACGGGGCAGGCGTCAAATACACCTCCTACCCGATCGCCAACGCTGTGCTCGTCAAGGGCGGCACCGAGAACCTCGCCCTCGACGTGGCCTCGGTGGTGCAGGTCGCCGAGATCCACGCGACGCCGCAGGTCGCGCTGGTCGAGCCAGTGGACGAGAAGAGCCCGGCTGACCAGGCCGTCCGCCCCGCCGCCCCGGCGGCCGCCGCCGAGGCGGGCACCGTCTCGTGGGGTCTGGACGCCATTCACGCTCCCGAGGCCTGGGCCAAGGGCGCTACGGGTGCGGGCATCACCGTGTCCAACCTCGACTCGGGCGTCCAGTTCGACCATCCGGCGCTGGTGGACTCCTACCGCGGCAACAAGGGCGACGGCACGTTCGACCACGACTACAACTGGATGGCCACCCGGGGCACGTGCACGGGCGCGCCGTGCGACGACAACGGGCACGGCACGCACACCATGGGCACCATGGTCGGCGACGACGGCACCAATCACGTCGGCGTCGCCCCGGACGCGCAGTGGATCGCGACGAACGGGTGCTGCGCGTCGAACGGCCCCGAATCGCTGCTCGAGTCCGGCTGGTGGCTGCTCGCCCCGACCGACGTCCACGGAAACAACCCGGACGTCTCCAAGCGCCCCCACGTCATCAACAACTCGTGGGGCCAGAGTGCGGAGCACAACTTCAACGACTTCTTCCAGGCCATCGACGAGGCCTGGAGCGCCGCGGGCATCTTCAGCGTCTGGTCGTCGGGCAACACCTCGCCGTACGCGGCCTGTAACACCGTCTCCTCGCCCGGCTCGGCCGCGAGTGCCTACTCCGTCGGCGCCTACGCGTCGAACGGCACGCTCGCGTCGTTCTCCCGCAAGGGCGAGGGTGAAGGCGGCCGGATCAAGCCCGAAATCTCCGCCCCAGGCGTGACCGTCCGGTCGTCCTACCCGAACAACAGCTACACCGAGATGTCCGGCACCTCGATGGCGGCCCCCCACGTCGCCGGCGCCGTCGCAGCGCTGTGGAGCTATGACCCGACCCTCATCGGGCAGGTCGAGGAGACCCGCCGCCTGCTCGCCGAGTCGGCCGTCGACGTCAACGACACCGAGTGCGGCGGCACCGCCGCCTTCAACAACAAGTACGGCGAGGGCCGGCTCGACCTCGTCCGCCTGCTCGAGCTCGCGCCGCGCCAGGGCGGCACCCTGACCGGGATCGTCACCGCCAACGGCGCCCCGGTCCCCGCCGCCGAGGTGACGATCAGCGGACCGTTCAGCCGGTCGATCGGGACCGACAAGGACGGCCGGTTCACGATGAACCTCCCGGTCGGCGACTACCAGATCAGCACCAAGGTCTTCGGCTACCTGACCGCGACCGCGAGCGCCACGATCACCCTCGGCCAGAACACCTCGCTCGAGGTTCCCCTCACCGCCGCGGCGCGCCACGACGTCAGCGGCAGGGTCGTCGACGACAAGAAGCAGCCCGTCCCGAACGCGGACGTCTCCGTCAAGGACACGCCGCTGGCCGCGGTACGCACGGATGCCAACGGCGCGTTCACGATCGCCGCTGTCCCCGAGGGCGGGTACACGCTGAACATCAAGCCCAACGCCTGCTTCTCGCCCACGACCGTCCCGCTGACCGTCGGCGCGCAGAACGAATCGCCCGAGATCCCGGTCGCGCTCGTCGTCGACAAGGGCGGCTACACCTGCTCCGTCTCCGAAGGCGGGTACCTGCGCGGCACCGACCCGGTCGCGTTCCCGAGCGGCGTCTGGGCCACGGTGAAGCTGCCGTTCCCGGTCGCGTTCTACAACGGGAGCCACGACACCCTGGGTATCAGCCTGCGCGGCGTGATCGCCCCGGACGCCTCCACCGGTCCCGGCACCGGCGGTGCCGGCGCCTTCCCGTTCTATGTCCAGACCCCCGTCCAGTTCGCCCCCGGCGGGGGAGTCTTCACGGCGGCCACCAAGGCCGACGGCGAGGACGCGTTCGTCATCGAGTTCCGCAACGCCAAGATCTGGGCCTACCCGATCCGGTCGCAGTACACGGAGCCGGTCAGCTTCTCGGCCACGCTCACCCGCTCGGGCAAGGTGATCTTCGGGTACGGCGACGGCATCGGGACCGACGACCCGGTGACCGGCGGCGCCCGCACCATCACCGGCATCCAGGGCTGGGCCGGCGTGGACGGCATCCGGTTCTCCGACAACGTCCCGGTGCTCCACGACGGGATGATCGTCACCTACGACCTTCCCGACTGGGGCTACCTCGACGCGACCGTCGTCGACAAGAACGACGGGCTGCCGGTGGCCGGGGCCAAGGTCTCTTTCACGAACAAGAATGGGCTCGTCGAGACCGTCACGACCAACGGCACGGGCATCGTGCATCGCCAGCTTCCGGTCGGCGACTACACCATGACGGTCGACGCGCCGAACTACACGACCGCGGCATACCCCTTCTCCCTCGACAAGCTCTACGCGAAGGCCAAGATCGACGCACGTCTGACCACGGGTGTCGCCGGCCTGAAGGCCGACGGCCTCGACGCGGTGCTGGGTACTGACCAGAAGGGCTTCGGCACGCTCACGCTGACCAACACCGGTTCGGCACCGCTGAAGTACGACCTGGGCGAGGCGGGGCGCCACCCTGAGCTCGACGCGACCGGAGCCACCGAACGCACCGGGACGGGAGCCGACAGCACCATCGACCTCACCGCGTGGAACACGACGTCGACGGGCATGCAGCCGTCGTCCTTCGACGGCACGAGCACCAAGGTCGACGCCGCTGCAGCGCGAGCCGCCGACAAGATCGGCACGACCTCCGGCGGGGACGTCATCACCCGGATCGCCATCCCGGGCAAGATCGAGGAGAAGGAGCCCACCGGCGTCGGGTACGACGGCGACGTCTGGGTCCACGACTACGACGCGAGGACCAACACCGCCTACACGGTGACCGGCAAGCCGACCGGCAAGGTCTTCGACGCCGCGTGGAACCCCGCCTACCGCGCGTTCGACCTGGAGCTCGACACTCGGACCGGCGACATGTGCCAGATCGAGGACAGCCCGCGCTCGGTGATCCACTGCTTCAACCGGGAGACCGGTAAGGAGACCAGGGTCATCAAGGGCACCTGGTCCACGGTGCAGCTGACCGGGCTCGCCTACAACCCGACGCTCGACGTCTTCTACGTGGGCGGCCGCCAGAACGGCTCCATCGGGACCGTCGCCGGCACCTCGTGGGAGAACCCGGGCGAGTTCCTCTCCTACTGCGCCGCGCCCAAGCCCGAGGTGATGGGGCTGGCCTACAACCCCGCGTCGAACACACTCTGGTACAGCGACCTCGCCAGCAGCGGACCTACCCGGCTGATCCAGGTCAACCCCCGCACCTGTCAGCTCGTCAACGCCTGGTGGTTCCCAGGCATGAAGGCGCGACAGGGCGGTGGCCTCGCCACCGACGTGACCGGCGCGCTCTGGGCCGTCGACCAGATCGCCGATGACGTCCTGCTCGTCGACGTCGAGGACGACCTGCTCACCGACCTGCCGTGGCTGTCGCTCTCCTCGACCGGCGGCACCCTGGCCCCGGGTGAGTCGACGACCGTCAAGGTCTCGGTCTCCTCGAAGGACGCCAAGCCAGGAGTCCTCGGCGCGAACATCGTGGTGAGGTCCGACTCCGGACGCCAGTCCAAGACCTACGTCCCAGTGACGCTCACGACCACGAAGTACCAGGTCGGCGTCAACGCCGGCGGCCCTTCGTTCACCGACGGCTCCGGCTACACCTGGTCCGGCGACCAGGCCTCCGGCGATGGGGCGTGGGGCTACGAGGGGAACACGAAGGTCACCTCCACGCAGGCCGGGATCGAAGGCACGACGGACGACGAGCTGTTCCAGTCGCAGCGCACCACGCCACTCAAGGACCTGACCTACACCTTCCCCGACGCGCCCAAGGGCACCTACGCGATCGATCTCGGGTTCGCCGAGATCGAGAAGGTGGCCAAGGGGAAGCGGGTGTTCGACGTCCTCGTGGACGGCTCGCTGACGGAGTACGCGTACGACGCGGCCGCGGCCGTGGGGTCGAACGCCGCCGACTGGCGCACTGCCGTCGTGAAGCACGAGGGCGGTCCGCTGACCGTGGAGCTGCGGGGTTCGAGGGGCCTGCGCGCCCCGAGCATCGCCGCGTTGCGTGTGACGCTCGACCCGCGCCCAGAGCAGGTTGAGCAGGAGCCCGTGCCCGAGCAGCCGAAGCCGGGCCCCGTGCCGGTGGCCCCCGCCGGTCGCTCGTACTCGATGAAGGTGACCAACGGGCTCTACCGCCAGGGTACGGAGGAGTCCGGGTGGCACGGCGATGACGTCTGCGGCGTGCTGTGGTTCGACTCCAGCTTCCTGTTCCCGTTCTACGACACGGCCTGGGACGGCGTGTGCGTGACGACGAACGGCGCGCTGATCTTCGACCAGGCCAGCGCCGTGGGGAACAACACGGCGCTGCCGTCGCGCTACGCGTTCGACGCGATCTATCCGTTCTGGGACGACCTCATCGTCGATGCCCAGGGAGGCATCTACCTCGGCACGACCGAGGTGGACGGGCTGGCGGCGCAGGTCATCGAGTGGCGCAACGTCACCTTCTACAGTGACCAGACGGCCCGCGTGAGCTTCTCGGTCACCCTGATCGCGGACGGACGGATCCAGATCGGGTACGGCGACGGGATCGGGGGCGAGAAGCCCGTGACCCGCGGGTCGTCGGCCACGGTCGGCGTGGAGAGCCTCAAGCGCAACCCCGCGAGCCAGTACTCCTTCAACCAGCCCGTCCTCACGGCCGGCCTGGGGCTGGAGTACACCCTCCCAGCGTCGGGCACGATCGAGGGCACGGTCACCGACGCGAACGACGGCAAGCCGATCGCGGGCGCGATCGTCACGCTCAGGGGGCCGAGCGGTGACCGGGTCATCACGGCCGACGCCGCGGGTCGCTGGAAGGCTCAGGCGCTGGTCGGCCAGAACACCGTGGAGGTCTGGGCGCCGAACTACGTCACGGCCAGCCGCCCGGTCACGATCGCCAAGAAGGACCAGGCCGAGGTGGTCAACACCGCGCTCACCACGGGCGTCGCGACCATCACCGGAGCCGACCTCGACTGGTTCCTCAGCTCCGACCAGACGGCCAGCGCCGACGTGACCGTGACCAACACCGGCTCCGCGCCACTGCAGGTCCAGCTCAGCGAGCAACGCCGCACCAAGGGCGGACACGAGGCTGCCGACCTTCCGTGGCTGACGCTGACGGGTGAGGCCGCGACCGGCACGGTCCAGCTCGCGGTCGGTGAGTCCACCACGGTCACGGCGACCGCCGACAACACCGGGGTCCAGCCCGGCCTCCTCGTCGGTGACGTGCTCGTGGCGTCGAACGCCGGCAAGGGCGACACCCAGTACACGCCGGTCCGCCTGGCGACCTCTGCCTACTGGCAGGGCGTCGACGTGGGCGGGTCCGGGCACGTCGGTGCCGACGGCTTCGTCTGGTCGCCCGACCAGCCGCTGGGCTCGGGACCGTGGGGGTACGTCGGCGGCGTCGCGCGCGCCACCAAGGCGGACATCGCCGGCACCGAGGACGACGCGTTGTTCCAGACCCAGCGGACCGGGAAGACGTTCGCCTACGTGTTCAAGGACGCGCCCGCCGGCACGTACCAGATCGGCCTCGACTTCGCGGAGATCGACAAGGTCAAGGCCGGCATGCGCACCTTCGATGTCCTGGTCGACGGCAAGGCCGTGCTCCACGACCACGACGTACAGGCGAGGGCGGGCGCGCTGACCGCGGACGTGAACACGGTCACCGTCAAGCACACCGGCGGCGACCTGAAGGTCGAGCTCCGCAGCGAGATCGGCGAGCGCGACCCGATCCTCAACGCCCTGAAGGTCCAGGAGGACCCGCGCCTATGAGATAGCCGAACCGGTCCGCCAGCAGCGGTCAGAGCCTCCTCGGAAAAGATTGCCGTGGAGGCACTGACCGCGACTACCGAGTTTGCGTCTTTGGCCCGCATCCGCACACTCGGTGACGTGTGGTTATCGCCCCGAGCCGGCCGGCCGGGACGACGTAGGTCAACATGGACCACTCCCTGCCACCCCGGGTCAACGCGCGGGTCGCTAGACTGAGCGCTCGCGCCCTCGTAGCTCAGGGGATAGAGCAACGGTTTCCTAAGACGGTGCTCTATCTGTATCCGCAGGCAAATGACCTGCGGGTTTCTATTCTGTTTTCATGTTAGTGGGTCGCACACGCACGTAGCTGTGCTCGCTTGCTGAAGATCAGCAGAGTGGACGTAAGTCCTGCTCAGGCCGTGCTTCGGTCGGTCCGATGTGTTCTTGCTCGGGTCGAGCGAAGTTGCGCGCCGTGTCAGTCTACGGTGCCGTGAGAGCTTGGGTCAGCAGCGTGGCGAGTTTGGCTGCGCGGGTCGGGTGGTGATGGCCGACCCAGAGAACTCGTCCGATGAGGTATTGGGCGAAGTCGGGGTGGCCGGTGCGGTTCTGCATGGCGAGGCCGGTGCGGGCGGCGTTGTGCAGGATGGCCCGGAGCCGGTCGTACTCGTCGCGTGGTGTGGCGGGGTGTGCGTTGACGACGAGTCCGGCGAGGAGTTGCCGGTCGGCTCGGCCGCGGGTGCGGGTCTTGTCCGGGTGGATCCGGAAGCCTTCGTCAACGGCGATGTCGCTGACGGCGGCGATCAGGTCGTGGACTCGGCGGGTGGTGAGGTTGCCGGAGAAGGCGAGGTCGTCGGCGTACCGGGTGTAGGTGATGTCGAAGGCGTCGGCGAGGCCGGTGAGGCGTCGGTCGAGCCGGTAGGCGCACAGGTTGGCCAGTGCGGGTGAGGTCGGCGCGCCTTGGGGCAGGTGGCCGGTGCGCAGTGCCGCGAGCCGGGCGGCCCGGTGCGGCAGGTCGGCTGGTGCCTGGCGAAGGACGGGGTGTGGGGTGCGAGTGGTGCACAGCCCGGTGAGGGTGTGGGCGACGGGTTCGGGGTAGCCGGCGGTGCGGAACAGTCCGTAGACGCGGGTGGCAGGGATGTGGGTGAAGAAGGCGAGCAGGTCGATCCGGACGACAACGGGCTGTGCGGCGTGGGCGGCGGCAAAGGTGTGCGCGGAGCGGCCGGGTACGAAACCGTGGGCGGCGGGGTGGACCGGGATGGGGCCGAGGACCTCGGCGAGAAGCCGGCGTTGCAGGGAGCGGAGCCGGGACTTGGGTGCCTCGATCAGTCGGCCGTGGTCGGTCCACCGGTAGTGGTAGTGGTGCAGCCGGTGGGCGGTGGCGCGGCGGTTCATGGCGAGCACATCGGCGTACCAGTCGAGGTGCTCGATGCTCAGGTCGAGCATCGCGGCCAGGGCGCCGACGTCGTCGATGACGGGGGTGTGCCAGGGGCGGCGGACCGTGCGGGTCGGTGTCACGGGTCGGGTGCGGATGATGATCGGGCGGTTGTGTTGGCGGGCGGCGGCGATTGCTGCGCGTAGCGGGTCGAGGGTGGTCAGGAATGTGGCCAGCTCGCGTGGCCGGTCGGTGGGTGGGTGCGGGTAGGCGACCAGCGCCGCGTTGGCGACCGGCCACAGCCAGCGTCGCCGGATGCCGAGGACGAGGCCACCCTGGTTGACGAGGTCGGCGCGGCGCCAGCCGTCGCTGGCGAGGAAAGCGTCGGCGAGCGCGGTGGCGAGGGTGTGGATGGTGGTCACGGGCGGGCCGGTAGGGGTGGCGGCGTGTCCTGACGATGCCCGGTCGTGCGGGTGCACAGGCTCGCGGAGCGTGCCGACGCACCTGTGGTGTGGTGCCGAGGTGAGTGTCGCGTCCCCGGGGTTGCCCCGGAGAGACCGTGACCGGACCCCGCGTGGAGGAGCGGCCTGGTCAGCTCGGGACACGCCGCCATGGGGGCAGCGTAATGAACCGAGACCGTCATTGGTGTCCGCGATGCGTGTGGCGCGGTGATGGAGAACCGTTTCGCCGAATGATGCGTCCTAACCTTGCGGGATGGACGTGGACGATGAGGAGCTGTTGCGCCTCGTCGGGGAGGGTGACCGCGGGGCGTTCGACGTGCTGTATGCGCGTAACGCGCCGTGGTTGGTGTTGCGCCAGCACCGTCGGTGCCGGGATCCGGAGTTGGTCCGGGAGGTGTTGCAGGAGACGTTCCTGACGGTGTGGCGGGCCGCAGCCGGCTACCGCGGGGACGGTGCGGCGGTGGGCTGGTTGTGGTCGGTGGCCGCCGGTCGGTTGATCGACGCGCGGCGGCGTGCGTTGGTTCGTCCGCAGAGTGTGGGGGCGCCTGGTGAGGACGTGCTGGCGTGGTCGCCGTCGGCGGAGGACGAGGTCCTGGCTGGCGCGTACGACGCCGAGTTGGAGCGGGCACTGCACCGGCTGGCTCCGGAGTTGCGGGCGGTGTTGCAGGCGACAGTGTTGGACGGCCTGACGGTGCGGGAGGCGGCGGTGTTGCTGGGTGTCCCGGAGGGCACGGTGAAGACCCGGGCGATGCGGGCGCGCCGTGAGTTGAGGGAGCTGATCGCCGCCGGTGGGGACGGCGACAGCGGTGACTCCCCGATCGAGCGGGGCTACACGTCGGTCCTGCGCGGCGCACGGACGGCACCGCGGTGAGGCGCGCGCTGGCAGTGGAGCTACGCCGAGGTACGGCGCCCTTCGCCGCCCTGGCGATGTTCGGCGCCGGAGTATGGATGCTGGCCGTACATCCGGACGACTGGGGCGGCCGGTGGGCGGGACTGGCCAACTACCTGCGGGTGTCGATGCTGATCCTGTGCGCCCTCATGATCGCCGCCGGAGCGTGGCAGTCCGGCCGGGAACGTCGGCGCGACATCGACGAGCTGATCGCCTCCACCCCCCGCCCGGGCTGGCAACCGCTGGTGGTGGCCTGGCTCGCCGTGACCGTGGCGGGCACCGCCGGACTGCTGGTCGCGTTCGCCGGGGCGGCGGTGCTGGTCGCCCGGGTCGCGACGTACACCGGCGGTGGCTGGTGGTGGACGCTGGCCGTGGGTGTCCTCGCCCTGGCCGCTGCCGGAGCGGTCGGCGTCCTCGTCGGGCGTCTCGTCCCGCTGCGGGTGGCGGCGCCGATCGCCGGACTGGCCACCTACCTGGGCCTGGCCATCGTCGTCTACTGGGACGGCACGTCCGCCGCGTGGCTCTCGCCCGTTTACGGCGGGTGGGCGGTGTACTCACGCGTCCCCGGCCGGGTCACCGCGTGGCAGGCCGCCTGGCTGTTGGCCCTGACAGCCCTGCTGCTCGCCGCCGCCGCGCGGCAGCGGCGAGCTGCGCTCCTGGCCGGTGGACTGGCGATCGCCGTCGCGGTCCCGATCATCACCGGGCCGGGCACTCATCGCCTGCCGGCCGACCCGGCCGCGGTAGACCTGGTCTGCACGAGCAGCGGCCCGCAGGTCTGCCTGTCCAGGATCAACGCCTTCCTCATCGACGACGTCACCGCAGTCGTGCAGCCGATCCTGGGACGTCTCGACGGGATACCCGGAGCGCCACGACGGGCGGCCGACCAGGCCGCCCAGCCGGCCGGCCAGTCCATCGAACGGGACGACGACACGGTCTGGCTCAACCTCGACTACCAGTCCACGGCGCTAGGCGGCCTCGCCAGCCGGGTGCACCTACGTGCGGACTTCCGGCAGGTGACCCGCGCCAAATGCGAAGACCCGTTCGGAGTCCGCAGAATCGACCAGCGGATCTACCAGACCGACACCCTGGCCACCAACTGGATGCTCGACGAGGCAGCGACCCCCGACGAGCCCCTCACCAGGCTCCGCGCACTACCGGAGCCGGCGCAGCGTGCCTGGTTCGCCGCCTACCTCGAGGCGGCCGACCGGTGCGACGTCCAGTCCCTGATCCGGCTCGGCCAGCAGCCGTGACCCGGCGGCTTCTCGCACTGCACCTGTTCGCCCGAGGCGCGTCGGCCTTCGTAGCCGGCATCAGCGTCATCACCCTGCTGGCCTGGGCCGCCGGAACCTGGCTCGCCAGCAGGCCCTACTTCGACGGACCCGCCGCCCGCATACCCGTGGTCGCACTCGCACCGCTGCTGACAGCACTACTGCTCGGACCAACCCTCGCCGGCGCCGACGAGAACCTCGAACGCAGCACACCACTGCCGTGGCGGGCCTGGCGAGCCGGTCACCTTCTCGTTGCCGCTCTCGTCACCGCCATGGCGCTCAGCCTGGCCGGGCTACAGGCGCCCGACACGTACGGTGCCCATGCACTGGTTCGCAACGCTCTCGGTTGTATCGGACTGGTCGCCGGCGGCGCAGCCCTGCTCGGCGTGCGGCTGGCGTGGCTGCCAGCCTTCGGCTACGTGTGCGCCGTCTACGCCGCCGCTCCACGCCAGACCAACGCCATCGCGGCGGCCTGGGCATGGCCGCTCCAGCCCTCCACCACCTCAGCATCCTGGCTCACCGCCGTCACGATCTTCACCCTCGGTGCCGCCGCATACCTGCACCGCGGATCCCGCGCCTCGACTGGCCGCCACTACCGGCCGAGACGCTGACTGTGTGGCCCACCTGCGCCACCACCGCGTCTGGGCCGCCAGGACTTGACCGCCAAGTTCTCGCCGCCGCACGCACGCAGCCCGTCGCCGTTGCGGGCCTGGCCAGATCAGATATCGACGGTGGCGGCGCAGGCCTGGACCGTACGCTGCCAAGATGGACACCGGGTATGCCTGGGGCGCCGACCAGCCGCCCGATCCGGCTGCGGCCAGGGCCGCCGAAACAGACGCGGATGGCCTGAGGCCGGAGCAACTGCCGGAGGTGCGCGAGCTGACCGCGCGGGGCTGGCAGTTGGCCCCGGACGCTCCCATGCTGGTCTTCCTGCCTGCGGTGTGGCCTCCGCAGCTGCGTACTTGGGTGCCGGACCGGGCTACCCGCTACGAGACCTGGACCGAACTGGACCCGAAGACGTACGAGGTGCTGCGGGAGCAGACCGTGCGGTCAAGCTGGGAGTCCCGCAACGAGGTTGAGAACGACAACGATGCCCTGCTGGTCGACGCGGGAGTCACCGGCCGGCCTCGGGGGCGATTGTGGCTGCTGAAGCCGCCGCCCGGGTTCGCCTCGGTCGATGACTTCCTCGCCGAACCGGGTCGACGCGCCGATGCCGCCGGCATCGACAGGGCGTGCAGCCCGGAGTACGTAGGGTTCACCCGGAACCTGCTACGAGAGGTGACCGCCTGAGGATCCCATGGGGGCATCGCGGTGGCTGCGGTCTGCCGGCTGACCGGCGCCAGCACCCCGAGCCGGGGTGGACCCAGGTGGTGGCGCGACCGGGTTGGCGTTGAGTGTCACTCGCGGGTCAGGCCTGGTGGCAGCGCGTCTTCGTCGGGTCGGACCCGGCGAGCGTTGGCCAGAGGGTCGCGTTCGAGGGTGTGGATCAGTGGTGCCGGGCCGCCGACGCAGGTCCAGGTGTCGTCCCAGAGTGCGGAGACCAGCCATGAGCGGTCGGCGGGGAAGAACAGGTCGGGTAGTGATCCGCGGGGATGGCGTATGTGACCACCGGTGCGCCAGGTGAGGGCCTGCTCGGGGCCGGCCTCGACCAGCACATACGGCCAGTTCCAGTAGAGCGACACCCTGGGAGCGTGGGAGAAGACGACGTCATGGGCACCCGTGTCGAGGTAAGCCAGCCACCACGGCTGGTCGGGGGTGTGCATCATGAGGTCCTCGATTAGGGCATGCTCGTAGGCGGCGGCCGTGACGTCGTCGGCCTGGTACGTGGTGGCGTAGGCGTCGAAGATCGGCGGGATGGCGGTGGTGATCGAGACGCCGGCAGTGGTGTGACCGGCGATCCATCCCACGTCGGTGGCAGCGCCGATGCGCCAACTCCGCCCGTCCTTGCTGACCTGCACACCCCTATTCAAGCCGCGCCGATCCGCCAGCTTGACGGCTCAACGCGCAACGTCCGGCCCCGTCGGGCCCGCTGTGCGGCCTGCCGCACACGCAGGTCCTGCTGCCCGGGTCGCTGCTACCCCGCCGCGCCGACGCTACCGAGGTCATCGGCGCTGCCCTGCTCGCCAAAGCCGCCGGCCGCGGCTGGCGGCGCATCGCCGCCGAACTCGGCCGCCCGCCCTCGACCGTGCGCCGCTGGCTACGCGCGGCCCGCGGACCACACCCCAGCTGGCTGTACCGGCAAGGAATCGACCACGCCACCCAGTTGCACCCCGAGGTCCTCACCGCCGGTCTCGACCCGCAGCCCACCGCGCTTGGCGACGCTCTGGTCGCGCTCGCCGCCGCCGTGACCGCCTGGCGGCGCCGGTTCGCCCGACACGCCCGAGCCTGGACGCTCATCGGCGTGTTCACCCGCGGGCGACTTCTCATCCCATCGTGATCAACAAGCCTTGCCCAGGGGAGAAGCCTGCCCACCATCAGGACTGGATCCATCGATAGATGTCGCCGTTAGCGTGAGGATGACAGCGTCACCATGAGCACCAACACCGCCCCGTACATGCTCATCTTGAGTGACGCCTTCATCCTCATCCTCAGCGACGCGCAACAGAGATGCCACCCGCCGCGTCGTCGTCTGCGAGATTCGGTAGACCGCTGATGGAGACCCGCGACCTGCGTTCGCATCGCTAGAAGGTGCCGGCAAACCCGAAAACCTGCAGACGAGAGCCCGACCGAGAGAACCGGTCAACGAAGGAGAGGCGAGACGGTGGCGAAGCTGTGGATCGGCGTGGACATCGGCAAGACTCACCACCATGTCGCCGCTGTCGACGGTGACGGCCGGCTGGTCTACTCCCGCCGGGTCGCCAACGACGAGACCGCCCTCCTGACCGTCATGGCTGAGGTGTCGACGCACGGCCGGCCGGTCAGCCAGCGTATGCCGGTCGCAGCGGAGCCTTGCTGTGATCGCTTGCTAAAGATCAGCTAGGCGGGGTGCGTCTTCGGTCGCCTCCTAATGAATGAGATGGATCGGAGCGCCTCATGCGTGCCCGCTGAAGGCGAAGTCCTGCAGGGGTGCCGCGGACGGCACTCACCAATACCCGTCGGACCTCAGATCCTTGATCATCTCTGCGTCGCCGAGGTGTCCGGTCGGACGTTCTACGACGGGCGGGCAAAGGTTGGAGATGGGCATGCCGAACCATTGGACTGCGGTGATCGCGTTGCTCAAGACTACGCGGGCCGCCGTCCGTCGCTGCTCTACGTTCTTCGATCTTGCCAGGTTGACCGCAGACAGGAGGCCCTCATTGCGGATTGCCATGGCGATCGCGCAGCCGTCAGGATCCATGTGTTGCAGCAGTTGGCGGGCTGTTGCCTCGTGAATGCCTAGGTTCAATAGGCCGACGCCGACGACGTGGGTGACCAGTGCCGGATCGACAGCTATCAAGGCCACGTGGTGCTTCTCGCAGGGCAGGCAACCATCATGCTTCGCAGCGACGGCGTCGAGGAGCGGCCGCATGTTCATCGTCTGCATTCTGCCGTTGCCGTCTGGGGGTACTCCGTAGTCGACGGCGTACACCTCGATCATCTCGAGGTCCGCGCCCGCCGGCCGAGGATGGTTGGGGTGGAGGTCCGACGAGGTCGGCGGCCGGGAGCAGGGCCGGGCAGGAACGGTGCCTAGGTTGGGGTCTGCCGGGGTGTGCGGAGTCGTCATGGTCACATCCTTTCGTCTTCCGCGGAGCCCATCGACGTCCCCAACTGTCGCCTTCTTGACCGGGTTCAGGAAGGAGGTCCGTACGCCGGCCGAGAGAGATTGGCATTGGTCGTCCTAAGTGGGTAATGACGCTAGGCCTCACCCATCCCGGCCAGCGGCGGACCGGTCACGTCTGGAACGGCGGTAATGATCGCGCGGTCGGTGGATCCGGGTACGAGGCGCAGCGGTCCGCCAGCCTGGTCGGTCTCGGTTGGGGCGGGCTCTACAAGTCGAGCCGCGCAGTACACGATCTGGCGACGCATATTGAGGCTGATGTCGCGGCCGTTGATCCGCACGGTCATCGGGAAGACTCCTGCGAAGGTGAACTCGTCGGCGCCGACCGGCAGGTTCTCGGGGGACGTGACCGTGAGGGGAATTTCGGACCAGGTCCCCTCGACGTGTTCGCCGCGGAGGAGCCGGCCGACCCGCAGGATCGCGTCCAGGTCAGCGCCTGGTGTGGCGTCGACGTCCGGCACGGTGATGCGTTGGTAGGTGTGGCGTTGGATCGCGATCAGCGCTTCGAGGAGACGCACATGCCAGCGGGCCACGGGCGTCACTGGCTCGTCGCTCATCTCCCAGATGGGGGTGACGGCCGGGCCGCCACCTCGCACGGCCGCCATGATTCCCACGCCGGGGCCGAGGTCAGCGGTCAAGCGCACGGCCGGGAGCACGTCGGCTGGCGCTTTTCCCGTGAGTGAACGGGCGTTCAGTTGCACGGCGTCGCCGTCCCTGCCGTTGAGGAAGAACTGGAACTGCACCGCGCCTCCCCGGTCGTATCCGGACAACCAGGAACCGGTGCCGTCCAACCCGGTGGACAGTTCCACGTCGATGAGGTCCAGGGTGTGACGCACGGCGCCAACCGTGTCGAGCAGGCGGATCTCCAGGTCCGGTAGCTCAGCGGCGGACTCGGGAGCGACCATGAACCGGAAACGCCCTTGACCGGGTGTGGACCTGGCGACGCCGGATGGCCCGCTGACCTCAGTGATGGTTCCCGGCACGTCCACGAACGGGGTGCCGAACTGCACGAAGTTCTCGACCGCCCGATGCTCCGGCGATCCCGAGGTGACCTCCAGCCGACCCGACATGGTGATGGGACGCAACCGCGCCGACTCTGCGGACTTCGGCAGCAGCCGCAACACCGAGTACTGGCCGCCGGGCAGCTGTTGGTACTGCACGTAGGCGGCGGAAGCCCATCGGCCTAGCTCCGCGTCCCACGGCAGGTCGCCGACGGCCCCGGTACGGATATCCAGTTCGTAGCGGTAGAAGGGATCAAGCTGGTTGAGGTTGGTGACGATGGCGCGTTGACGATCGACGGCGGCGGCGAGCATGTCCTGCGCGGGGACTCCGCGTGGCAGGTCCCGGCCGCCTTGGAGAGCGTCAGCCATCAGGCGGTGTAGCCGCTCTCCCCCGTCGCCGAAGTAGTAGTCCACCAGCTCTGGGTGGCGTGCCGCCAGCACATCCAGGTTCGTGCCGCCCATCCACCGGCACGGAAACCGAGCTTCTGCGGTGAGCTCTGCGAGCCAGTCCAGTCGCTCGTTGGTGGGGTTCCACGGTGTCACCAGGGTCCACGACCGTACGGGAAGCCGGGGCAGAGTTTCCCGCACGAATGTTGACCATGACTTCCCGATCTCCGCTGCCTGCCGGGCATCGAGCCTGCTCGCGTACCGCTTGACCTGGTAGATGTCGAAACCATCGGGATGCTCGACCCGAATGTCGACGCCGCGATCACCACGCGACGGGGTGATGAGGTTGCCGTGAGGATGCTCCAACAGCAGCAGAGCCGCGACGAACTCCTCCACCCGCTCTCCGGGCTCACGCTCCCAATTCACGGTGGTCACCGGTCCAGCAAAACACGGACACAGCGGCATCAGCCTCATCCATGAAGCTGAGGGACATCGGCCGAGTTCCCGGACGGCCTTCTACCGAGAGCAGCGGATCGTCAGCGTAGGCCCGTGGCGGCCCGGTGGTCGGCGATGAGACGTGCGACGAGCTCGGCGGCCACGTCGGCGGGGCGGGCGACGACGCTGCCGTAGTCGATGGCTTCGTCCGGGGAGACATGGATGTGGTCTGCCTGCCCGAACCCGTAGGTGGCGGTGTTGCTCGGCACGTTGACCCTGCCGTAGGAGATCATGGTGGCGGGGTCGAGCCCGATGGCGGGTACGACGAGGTCGCCGTGAGGTAGATCCAGCGCCGTAAGCGTGTTGAGCATGCCAGTGAGCTGCTTGATCAGGTCGTCCCGATCGAGCACTGCGCCCATTTGACCTCGGGGCAGCGGGGCCCACGCCGACCGTTGCCCGGATCGGGTGACCACGAGCCCCTTCTCGTTGTCCCGACCGCTGCTCGTCGCCCGGGCGACGGCGGAGTCGGCGTGCGCGTGCAGGGCTTCCAGCCGGGTGAACACGCCGTGCTGTCGGCCATGGTCGGGCAGCAGGTCGGCGAGGGCGCCCAGCTCCCTCACCTGCAGTCGCGCATCGTCGGCGGCGAAGGCCAAGTGCACCTCGACGGCTGCGGCGCCTAGCCTGCGGTCCTGCGCGCGTTGGTCGAGGTCGCTGCGCCAGGAGACGCTGACCGGCGGGGCCGGGCTCTGCCAGCGCAGCCGCGATGGGCTGGCCGGCGTGGCAGCGCTGGCTGTCGGATACGGCACAGCCTGGGCGGGCACCTCAGCGGGCACCACTACCGACGTACCCGGGAACGGCGGTGGTGTGGCGGGCTTGTTCCGCTCGCGGCGGACGCCTTCGAGGATCTGTTTCCGCGCGGCAGCTTCGTCGAGTCCGTGGATGCGGATCTGCACCACCTGACTGAGCAGCCCTTCCGGCTGGCACTCCTGCACCATGATCGGCACGAGGGCGTTCTTCGCGCCCTCCGGGTCGCTGGCGAAGACGGCTGCCCACTCCGAGGCTGGGAAGGGCGCCTTCAGGTAGGCCGGGGAGAGCACAGCGATCATCCGCGGACACTGCTTCAGGGCCTTGTCCATCTCGACGGCGAAGTTGCTGCCCGGTCGGAAGTCCCACTCCTGAATCGTCACGGCGAAACCGTCAGCCTCAAGGATGTAGGCGATCCAGCTGGCCCACGCTTTGTCAGCGGCCGTATACGAGATGAAGAAGTCCTTCGCTACGACGTCCACCTGACCAGGATAGGGGCAGGCGGCGACATCGCCGCGTCGCGGACCGTCGGGCTGGCCACGCCTGCGGACCTCTGCTCAGGGCTGGGCCACGCGCGGTGGGACGCTGAACCTTCGCGTTGCGGCTGCCGTACCGCCGGGTCGGGAGGCGCCGGCGGCGGTCTTCGATGGCGCCGGTCAGCGGCTCTTCTTCGTTGCTCGCTTGCGGGGTGGCATCAACAGGTCGGCGATCGTGGCGATAGCGGACGGCACCAGGCGGTAGTGCGCCCACACGCCGCGCTTGTCCCGCTCGAGTAGGCCGGCCTGGGCTCGACCGGCCGCCGCTACCACCCGAGACGTTGACCTGCGAGCCGCAACAGAAACGGCGCGGGCGGCCATAGTGTGGTGTGACGCATCAGGTACGGCCGTCGGACGAGGAACTGTGGCCCTTGATCGCCGCCGGCGACGAGTCGGCGTTCGGTCGGCTCTTCGACCGGTACTCCCGCCCTGTCTACAACCACGCGTTCCGGCTGACCGCGTCGTGGTCGACCGCCGAGGACGTCACCCAGGCGACGTTCCTCGTCGCGTGGCGCCGCCGTCACGACGCCCGGCTGGTGGATGGCTCGGCGTTGCCGTGGTTGCTGGTCGTCGCCACCAACGCGGTCCGCTCCGAGTGGCGGTCGGCGCGCCTTCCTCGCCTGCCTGCGGGGCAGCATCATCGGCGCCCGGCAGGGCGATCAGCTCAGCGTGCGGCTGCGCTGCTACGCCCAGGTGCCGTGCCGACCGCGGCCGGGCCGCAGCTGTGCATCCACCGTGACGAGCCCCACCAACCGCGCTCGTCGAGCGCGGTTGGTCCATGTGCCGCACCCCATCGAGATCTACTATTCGTGGTGCTGGGACAGCTGCACAAGCGCGGGGCCGAGCCGTCCCCACGTTTTCCTCCCAATCCGCTCACGCCCTCGATCACGCGAGAAAGAGAACCGATGTCCTTAGTCCGTGCTACGCCCGTGCTTTCGCTGGCGATGGGCGTCCTGTTCCTGACGGCTTGCCAGGGCCAGAGCGCCCAGCACCAGGCCCGCGCGACCGAGTCACCCAGCCCTTCGGCGTCCGCGACACCGGACACTTCCATCGTGGACGCGCTAGCAGCAGCGGGCGTGAGCGACGCGCTGGTGATTCAGCTCGGCGAAGTTGCCTCCCGAACCGGCTACGGCCTTGGGCGGGACGAGCCGCTCCCGCTCGAGAAAAGCCGTGGATTCGCGGTCGTCCAGATCGCAACCTGTCGGGATGTCGCCAGTGGCAACAAGACGTGGGCCCAGGTGATCGCGACCGACCAGGCTGGTGGGGCGCCCGCAGCGGATGCCCAGACGATGAACGACTTCCTGAGGGACGTTTTCTGCAAAGCCGTCCGGCCCGACCCGAAGCTGGCTGCCACGCCCACGTCTAGGCCAAGCGACGTGGCGCCGGCGACAGACGCCGACGGAACGCGAGGTCTGCTCTCCAGCCTCGCTTGGCTCGACCAGCGCTATCGGCCCATCGCATACGCGCCGTGTGAGAAGCAAGAAGGACAGCCGCTCGGAGACGGGCACGCCTGGCGCGTCTCCTCGAACGTGATCCTGTGCGGCGAGGTGCTAGGCGATACCTGGAAGCACCGGCCAATCGGACTCACCCTGGTGTTCAACACGCCCGTTACGGAGAAAACCGCCGTCGCGCTCGCCCGGACCCTGCTGCCCACCGATGCCAGCCTGACCTCGCGCCGGCTAGGGTCGAACCCGGACTACGCCGCACACGACGGCAGCTGCGCGAGCCTCGAATGGCACAGCACGACTCTCAACGCTGCAGTGAAGGCGCTGAATCCGAGTTGGGGCGACGGCGAGAAGGCGAGCTTCGTGCTCTACGGGAAGCAGCAGACGGAAGACGGGTCGGCCGACGCCTACCGTGGTCGGGTCAAAGCCGCGGACGTCGCTATCGGCGGGCACAATTACGCCCAGGACAACACCATCACCTGCTGAGCGCCCCTCGACCCCGGCGCGGCGCACCTTGAGTCGACTGTGCAATTTGAGCCTAACTTAGCCGTATCAGGTGTCATGACGGATCACCACCCGGCGACTGACCGGCTGCGGGTGACCACACCCCGGTCGGCGTCTGCCGTAGTAGGAGCCAAGTGGGTCTGGAGTCAGCGTTCGACGGGGAGATCACCGACCACATCGGCTGCGACAAGCA
>NZ_JBLROA010000081.1:0-22133 GCF_047921505.1 Micromonospora sp. SL1-18
GGCGACCAGGACGGCCGGGGCGACCGACGTTTCGGCGAGCGGGACGGCCGGGGCGACCGACGTTTCGGTGACCGGGGCGGCGACCTTCGGCCGACGGATCGCCGGGGCGGGTTCCGCGCGGAGGGGCGGGGCCGGGACGACCGGCCGCGCGACGACCGGCGCAGCTTCGGCGGGCGCCCGGCGGCCCGTACCCACTGAGGCCCGCTCCCGCCGAAGAGCGGCGGGAAACCTGACGGACGCCGTCGTCGAGCCACTCGGCGGCGGCGTTTCCGCATCCCGTGCCGGTGTCCGTCGGGTGGCGTAACGTCCGCTTCATGCCGAGCATGCCGAAGGCACTCTTCTGGTCCAGGACCGACACAGCGGGATCCGAGCATGTCGTATTCGACGACCGTCAGGGGCTCCTCGCGCGGGGCGTGGTGCTGGCCGTGGACCCCATCCCGTACACCTGCCGCTACCACCTGACGGTTGGTGCGGACTGGTGCGCCAACCTGCTGGAGGCCGAGGTCGAGGGGGCCGGCTGGACGCGGAGCGTACGCCTGGAACGCGCCGGGGACGGGTGGCGGGTGCGTACCGGTGAGGAGGGCGACCTGGACGCGGCGTTGCGGGCGGCCGGCCACCAGCCGGCCGGGCTGCCGGGCACCGACGAACCGGACCGGCTGGCCGCCGCGCTCGACGTCGACCTGAGCGGCTCCCCGCTGTTCAACACCCTCCCGGTACGCCGGATCGGACTGGGCCGAACCCCGGCCGACCACGCCCGGCAGGTCAGCGTGGCCTGGGTGCTGCTGCCCGGCCTGGCCGTGCTCCCGGCCGACCAGGTCTACACCTCGCTCGGGCCGGGCCGGGTCCGCTTCGCCAGCGACACCTTCGCCGCCGACCTGGACATCGACCCGAACGGTTTCGTGGTGCGCTACCCCGGCCTGGCCGAGCGGATCGACCCGCGCTGACCCCGCGCCGCGCCCCATCCGTCGTGAGAAGGGTTCCCTTCTCTACCGGAGGCGTTAACAGGGGGCCCTTCCTTTCAAGCGGGCCAGGCGCCGGTGGCCAGGAAGCGGTCGATGGTGGCGAGGTGGGGGGCGAGGTCGAGGCCCTGGGCGGCCACCCACTCGTCGGCGTAGTACGTGTCCGCGTAGCGGTCCCCGGCGTCGCAGATCAGGGTGACGATCGACCCGGTCCGCCCGGCGGCGAGCAGCTCCGCGATCAGCCCGAACGCCCCCCACAGGTTGGTGCCGGTGGAGCCGCCCACCCGGCGGCCGAGCACCGCCGATCCGGCCCGCATGGCGGCCAGCGACGCGGCGTCCGGCACCTGGACCATCCGGTCCACCACCGACGGGAGGAAGGACGCCTCGACGCAGGGCCGGCCGATCCCCTCGATCCGGGAGCCCCGGTCGGTCCGCACCGACCAGTCGGCGGCCTGCCAGGCGGGGAAGAAGGCGGAGTTGTCCGGGTCGACCACGCAGAGCTTCGTGGGCAGCCGGCGGTAGCGGGCGTACCGCCCGATGGTGGCGCTGGTGCCGCCGGTCCCGGCGCCCACCACGATCCACGCCGGCACCGGGTGCCGTTCCAGCGCGAGCTGCGCGTAGATCGACTCGGCGATGTTGTTGTTGCCGCGCCAGTCGGTGGCCCGCTCGGCGTAGGTGAACTGGTCCATGAACTGCCCACCGGTGTCCTCGGCGAGCCAGCGGGCCTCGATCACCACCTTGGCCGGGTCATCGACCAGGTGGCAGCGGCCGCCCTGGAACTCGATCTGGGCGATCTTCTCGGGCGAGGTGGCGGCGGGCATCACCGCGATGAACGGCAGCCCCAGCATCCGGGCGAAGTACGCCTCGGAGACGGCGGTCGAGCCGGACGACGCCTCGATGATCGTGGTCTCCGGGCCGATCCAGCCGTTGCACAGCCCGTACAGGAAGAGCGAGCGGGCCAGCCGATGCTTGAGCGAGCCGGTGGGGTGCACCGACTCGTCCTTGAGGTAGAGGTCGATCCCCCACTCCCGGGGGAGCGGGAAGGGCAGCAGGTGGGTGTCGGCGGAGCGGTTGGCGTCCGCCTCGACCGTGCCGATCGCCTCGGTCACCCAGGTTCGGCTGGCCTCGTCACACCGGTCGAGTTGAGTCACGCCGGCAACGTTACAAGCGAGGTCAGGTCGCGTCCGGGTCGGCCCGGCGGGCCTGCCGACGCTGGCCGGCCCGGCCGGCGGCCCGGACCAGCGGGGTGACGGCCAGGGCGAGCCGGGGGAAGGTGTCGAGGAGCCGGACCTGGGCGCCGCGCCAGCGCGGCAGGCTCACCACCGGGCGCGGGCGGCGGGCCAGCCGCACCGCCCGCGCGGCCACCCGCTCCGGCGTGAGCATCGACCCGGTGAAGGAGGCGAGCGCCCCGGGGTCGTCGAGCTTGTCGTGCAGCATCGGCGTCCAGATCCCGTCCGGGCAGAGGCACGAGACGTGTACGCCCCGGACGCCGGCCATCCGCAGGTCGGCCAGGGTGCCGAGGCTGAACGCGAGCAGGGCGTGCTTGCTGGCCGCGTAGACGGTCTCGCCGGGGGCGGCGATCAGCCCGGCCAGCGAGACGACGTTGAGCACGTGCCCGTGGCCCTGCCGGCGCATGACCGCCAGGGCCGCCAGGGTCCCGGTCATGGCGCCGAGCGCGTTCACCTCGACCAGCCGCCGCCGGGTCGCGGCGTCGTGCGTCCAGGAGGGGCCGGTGGCCAACAGGCCGGCGTTGTTCACCCAGAGCCCGAGCCCGCCCGCTGCCCGGCCCGCCGCCTCCACGGCGGCCTCGGCGCAGGCGGCCTCGTCCCGGACGTCGAGCCGTCGGGACCAGCCACCGATCGGCGCCGCGGCGGCGGCCACCGCCGCGGCGTCCAGATCGGTGAGCAGCACCGACCACCCGTCGGCGTGCAGCGCGGCGGCGATCGCCCGGCCGAGCCCGCCGGCCGCCCCGGTGACCACGGCCGCACCCCGGAAGGGGATCGTCGTCGGCGCACGGTGTCGCCGCACCCGCGGCCGCACCAGGTGCGGCCAGCGCGGATCGCCGTCACCCGGGGCCATCAAGGTCTCCTGGAGCCCACCCGGACCCGTCAGCCCGCGGCGGGCGGCTCGATCGGCTGGGGGCGGTTCTCCCACTTCGTCGACAGGGCGATGCCGGTGCGGGTGGAGGCCACCCCCGGCGTCCGGTTCAGCCGGACGATCAGCTGTTCCAGCTCGGCGATGGTGCCGACCCGGGCCTTGAGCAGGAAGGATTCGACTCCGGCCATGAAGTAGCAGGACTCGATCTCGGGCATCTGCCGGAACGCCTCCAGCACGCCGTCGGTGTCGGCGGTGGAGTCTTCCACGATGCCGATCAGCGCGGTGACCCCGAGCCCGATCGCCTCCGGCTCCACCTCGGCCCGGTAGGCCCGGATGACCCCGCTCGACTCCAGCTTCCCGACCCGCTCGTGCACCGCCGGGGCGGACAGGCCGACCTGGCGGGCCAGTTCGGCGTACGACAGGCGGGCGTTGCCGCGCAGCAACTCCACGAGGTTGAGGTCGATCGCGTCCACGGAGAGTGACCCTATCCCTTCGGGCGTAACGGCCGACGGTCGGCATCAGTTGAACATGACGACGTCTACGGGTTCACAAACCCGTGGTCAGAGGAGTTCTGGGCCGCTAACATTTACTAACTTCTCACTACGTGCGTTTTTCGCGTTTTGGCGGACAGGCCAGGTCGCTGGTGCTGTAATTGCCATACGTCCCTCATGACGGCTCTGGGCTCGCACCGGCCGGGGGCAGTGTGTTCAGCCGGGGGCTTCGTCGACGCGAGGAGGGGGCTGTGGACACTGGAGATCGCCTGCTGACACCGGGTGAAGTCGCCGCGCTGTTTCGGGTTGACCCGAAGACCGTGACGAGATGGGCAGCGGCCGGCCGGATAGGCAGCATCCGGACTCCAGGCGGGCATCGCCGGTTTCGGGAATCCGAGGTGCGGGCCCTGCTTGAGGGGGAGGGCATGCTGGAGGAGGCGGAGGAGATGGGCAGACCGCGCAACGTGGGCCCGACCGCATCGACCGGCCCCGGACCGGCGAACGCCGGCAGCATGTACTGATCCGGTGCCGATCGGCACGCGGACCGACCGTCAGGCGCGGTCCGCGTCCCGTCGGGCCGCCGCCAGCTCACCCGACCAGCGCCGGAAGAGCGTGTGCGGCACACCGAGCGCGTCCAGCACCTTGCCGGCCACGAAGTCGACAAGCTGCTCGGCGGAGGCCGTCGCGCCGGCACCGTAGAAGCCGGGGCTCGCGGGCAGCACGACGGCACCGGCGTCGTGCAACGCGATCAGGTGCTCCAGGTGACTGCGGGTCACCGGAGTCTCCCGCGGCACCACCACCACCGGCCGCCGCTCCTTCAGGTTCACCTCGGCGGCGCGCTGCAACAGGTCCTTCGACAGCCCGATCGCGATGCCGGCGCAGGCCGCCGTGCTGGCCGGGACGACCGCCATCCCGCGTACCGGGTAGGAGCCACTGCTCGGTCCGGCGGCCAGGTCGCCGGCGGGCCAGAACCGCACGTCCGCGTCGGCGAGATCGCGGCCCAGCCAGGCGGCCAGGTCGTCGGCCCAGTGCGCGTCCCGGAAGGGGCGTCCCGTCTCGTCGAGGATGGTCAACCGGGCGGCCCGGGAGACGATCAGGTCCACCGCCTCACCGGCGTCGAGCAGGCCCCGGACGACGGCGGCCGGGTACGGCGTGCCGGAGGCCCCAGAGACGCCCACCACCCATGGTTCGCGCATGCCGTCAAGCGTGCCTGGTCGGCCGGACGGCCGAGCGGCCACCCCCGGGCGGCACTTCCGGACCGTCCCGCTTGTCCCACGACAAGCAGCGTTGTCCACCCGGCCATCGGGAACGTCGGCGACCTGCCATGCTTCCGTCGGCGACCCACGTCGATGGAGGGGATCGGTGATGACGGAGGCGGTGCTCCGGTCACTTCGGTCCGACTGCCCGATCCCGCCCCGATCGTCCCCGCACGCCGAGCCGGTGCAGGAGTGGTTGGCCGACCAGCTCGACCGGCTCGGCCTGCTCGGGGACGCCGCCGCCCGGGATCGGCTGGCCCGGGCCGGTTTCGCCCGGTACGCCGGCCGCCTCTACCCGGGCACCAGCGAGCCCGACCTGCGCGTACTGACCGCCCTGTTCACCTGGTTCTTCCTGGTCGACGACCTCTGCGACGGGTCGGGGCGGCCGGACCCGGCGCGGATCCGGGCGCTGCGGGACGGGACGATCGCCCTGCTCCGGGACGGTCCCCGGGCCCGCCGTCCCGGCTTCTCCGGTCCGTTGCGCCGCCTGCTGGTGCAGGCGTGGCGGGAGCCCCGGCGCCGGATGCCGGCCCGCTGGCGGCTCCGCTTCGCGGGTGCCGTCGCCCACCATCTCGACGGCGCCTGGCGGGAGGCGGTCGCCCGGACCGCCGGCCGGTCACCCGGGGTCGACGAGTACGTCGAGCTGCGCCGGGCCACCTCGGCGGCGTACGTGTCGTACCCCCTGATCGAGTTCGCGGCCGGCCGGCCGCTGCCCGACGCGGTCTACCACCACCCCGCGCTGCGCCGGCTCGCCGACCTCGCCAACGACCTGCTCTCCTGGTTCAACGACGTCGCCTCGCTGGACCGGGACCGGCTCACCGCCGGGGGCCACAACCTGGTGCTGGCGGTGGCCGCCGAGCGGGGTGTGCCGGTGACGACCGCGGTGGCGCTCGTCGCCGACCGTTGGCGGAGCGAGATGGCCCGCTTCATGGCGCTGCGTGCCGCAGTGCCGTCCTTCGGGCCGGCGCTGGACGAGTCGGTCGCCGCCCATCTCGACGGGGTGGCCAACGCGATCCGGGGGACGGTCGACTGGACGCTGGAAAGCGCCCGCTACCCGGCCGGTAAGGAGGGGCCCCTTGTTAACGCCTCCGGTAGAGCAGGGGCCCCCTGTTAACAGCCGCGGCGGGGGTCAGGGCCGCAGGCCGAGGCGTGCCACCAGGTCGAGCAGGGCGAACACGAACAGCGCGATGCCGACGAAGCCGTTGGCGGTGAAGAAGGCCCGGTTGACCTTGCTCAGGTCGGTCGGGCTGACCACCAGGTGCTGGTAGCCGAAGGCGAGCGCGGTGAGCGCCAGCCCGATCCACCAGAGCCAGCCGAAGCCGACCAGCGCGCCGAACCAGAGAAAGAGCGCGAAGGTCACCACGTGCGCCACGGTGGAGGCGTGCAGCGCGAAGCGCAGCCCGTACCGGGCGGGGACGCTGTGCACCCCGATCCGCCGGTCGACGTCGGCGTCCTGGCAGGCGTAGATCAGGTCGAACCCGCCGATCCAGAGGCCGACGGCGGCGCCGAGCAGCCAGGCCGGCCCGGACCCGTCGAGCGTGCCGGTGACCGCGAGCCAGGCGCCGACCGGCCCGACCGCCTGGGCGATCGCCAGGATCGCGTGCGGCCAGTTGGTGAACCGCTTGCCGTACGGGTAGACGACCAAGGGCACCACGGCGAGCGGCGCGAGCGCCAGGCAGAGCGGGTTGAGCCAGGCGGCGGCGGCCAGGAAGACCACAAGCGCGACCGCCGCGCCGGTCCAGGCCGTCCGCAGGCTCACCGCCCCGGTGACCAGCTCCCGCTTGGCGGTACGCGGGTTCCGCGCGTCGATCCGCCGATCGAGGATCCGGTTGGCGGCCATGGCGAACGTGCGCGCCCCGACCATCGCCACGGTGATCAGCAGCAGGTCGACCCAGCGGATGCGCCCGCCGTCGACCCACATCGCGGTCAGCGCCGACAGGTACGCGAACGGCAGCGCGAAGACGGAGTGTTCGATCGCGACCAGTTTGAGGAAGGACCTCACCCGATTCGGGCGTTCGACCGGAGCCTCGGCGACGGCGGCCATCAGATCCCGTACTCCTTCCAGCGCTTGTCGACCAGCGAGACCATCTCGGGGGACATGCTCATCTCCTCCGGCCAGCCCCGGGTGTAGCCCTCGGCGGGCAGCTTGCGGGTGGCGTCGATGCCCGCCTTGCCGCCCCAGAACTGCTGGTACGAAGAATGGTCGAGGTGGTCCACCGGCCCCTCGGTGACCAGCAGGTCGCGGGCGTAGTCGACGTTGCCGAACGCGCGGAAGGCGACCTCGTTGTAGTCGTGCACGTCGCAGTCCTCGTCGACGATCACGATCAGCTTGGTCAGCGACATCAGGTGCGCGCCCCAGATCGCGTTCATCACCTTCTGCGCGTGCTTCGGGTAGCGCTTGCGGATCGACACGATCGCGCAGTTGTGGAAGACCCCGGCGGCCGGCAGGTCGTAGTCGACGATGTCCGGGATCATCAGCTTGAGCAGCGGCTGGAAGATCCGCTCGGTGGCCTTGCCGAGGCCGTGGTCCTCCTGCGGCGGCTTGGACGTGACGATCGAGTGGTAGACCGGGTCGCGCTGCATGGTCATCGTCTCGACGTGCAGCACCGGGAACGGCTCGACCGGGGTGTAGAAACCGGTGTGGTCGCCGAACGGCCCCTCGGGCAGCCGCTCGCCGGGCTCCAGGTAGCCCTCCAGCACCACCTGGGCGTGCGCCGGCACCTGCAACGGCACGGTCAGGCAGTCGACCATCTCCACCCGCTCGCCCCGCAGGAAGCCGGCGAACAGGTACTCGTCGATGTCGCTGGGCAGCGGCGCGGTGGCGGCGTACGAGACGACCGGGTCGCAGCCGATCGCGATGGCGACCGGGAGCCGCTGGCCGAGCCGCTCGGCGACCGCGTGGTGGGCGGTGGAGTCCTTGTGGATCTGCCAGTGCATGCCCAGCGTGTTCCGGCTGTGCTGCTGGAGCCGGTAGAGGCCGAGGTTGCGCTTGCCGGTCTCCGGGTGCTTGGTGTGGGTCAGCCCGAAGTTGTGGAAGACGCCGCCGTCACCGGGCCAGACCTGCAGGCCGGGCAGCCGGTTCAGGTCGACGTCGTCGCCCCGGTAGACCACCTGCTGGCAGGGTGCGGTCTTGACCTTGCGCGGCGGCACCGACTTGAGCTGCATGACCTTGCCCAGGCCCTCGCGGATGCCCGACCAGCCGACCGGCAGCTCCGGCTTGATCAGCCCGCCGATCCGCTCGCCGATCTCGTCCAGCGAGTCGACGCCGAGCGCCATCGCCATCCGCTTCTCGGTGCCGAACAGGTTGATCGCCACCGGCATCTCGCCCCGGGTCGGCCGCTCGAACAGCAGCGCCGGCCCGCCGGCCCGCACCGTCCGGGTCACGATCTCGCTGATCTCCAGCGTCGGGTCGACCGGTACGCTCACCCGCCGCAGCTCGCCCGCGCGCTCCAGCGCCGCGAGAAACTCCTTGAGATCGGTGTACGGAAACCCACGACCCGCCATACCGTCAGTCTCTCGCACCGCCCACCGCCGCACCCACGCCGGGTGGTGTGACGTGAAAGGAAGGGTCTCCTCTCAACGCCTCCGGCAGAGCATTGCCCCCTCTTGACGTCGAGCGGCACTGGCATGGGCGACGGTCGGCGGGGTAGTCGAGCGGCCGGACCAGGGCGGAGGGTGACATGGGCGACGGACGGATGCCAGCGGGATTCACCGAGCAGCGGGCCCGGGTCGGCGACGTGACGTGGAACTATGTGCGGGGCGGCCGGGGGCCCACAGTGGTGCTGCTCCACGGCTACCCCCAGTGCTGGCGGATGTGGCGACACCTGCTGCCGGAGCTGGCGGAGTCGTACGAGGTGGTCGCCCCCGACCTGCGCGGCTTCGGCGACAGCGATGCCCCGCCCGGTGGGTACGACAAGAAGACCGTCGCCGCCGAGCTGCACGGGCTGCTCACCGGGCTCGGCCTGGCCGGGGAGATCCGGCTGGTCGGCCACGACCTGGGCACCATGGTCGCGTACGCCTACGCCGCCGCCCACCCCGACCGGGTCGCCCGGCTGGTACTCACCGAGGCGCCGATCCCCGACGAGAGCATCTACACCATCCCGGCGCTGACCGCCGCCGGCCCGGCAGTGTGGAACTTCGGCTTTTTCAACGTCCCCAACGGCTTGCCCGAGCAACTCGTCGCCGGCAGGGAGGCGCTCTGGGTAGACCGCTTCAGCGACTCGATCATGGTCAACAAGGGCAGCCTTGGCCCGGACGACATCGAGGAGTACGCACGGCACCTGCGCGACGAGGCGCACCTGCGGGCCAGCTTCGGCTACTTCCGGGCGTTCGGTCAGGACATCGCGGACAACGCGGCGTACCGGTCGACCCGGCTGCCCATGCCGGTGCTCGCCGTCGGCGCCCAGGCCAGCCTCGGCCCGCAGGTCGCCGATCAGGTACGCCGGTACGCCGACACGGTCACCGGCGAGGTGGTCGAGGACTGCGGTCACTGGCTGTTCGAGGAGCGCCCGGCGGAGCTGGCCGCCCTGCTGCTGCCGTTCCTCCGCGGCTGAACCCACCGGCGGCGAGGCCTACACCGGTCAGGCGACGGGCTCCCAGGCGTACGCGACCAGCGGCGGGTCGAGCGGGGCGTCGGTGAGCCGGTTGGCGAAGGTGGAGATGGTGTACGTCCCGACGCCGAGCACCACGTCCAGCGCGTGCCGCGGCTGCCAGCCGGCGTCCAGGAAGGCGTCCAGGTCGTCGTCCGGGACCGCGCCCCGGTGATCGAGCACAGCCAGGGTGAACCGGCGCAGCGCCTCCAGCCGCGCGTCAGGCAGGTCCGTCCCGGTGCGCAGGGCGTCGATCAACTGCGGATCGGCATTCTGTCGCGCGAGCGCGGCGGTGTGCATGGCCACGCAGAGGTGACACTCGTTGCGGGTGGCGACGGTCAGCACCACCACCTCGCGGGCGACCGGGTCCAGGTCGGTGGACTCGAAGACGGCGTTGACGGTGAGGAAGCCCTTGAGCAGCTCCGGGGACTCGGCCATCAGGGCGACGGCGGCCGGGAGGCCGCTGAGCTTGCGGTGGACGCTCGCCATGGTGGCGCGGACGGCGGCGGGCGCGGTGTCGAGGGTGTGGGCGGTGAAGACGCGTCGGGACATGCCGAGCCCTCCCGGGATACGGTAGTCAACGTGGTTGACGAAACAGTAAACGTGGTTGACGAACGTGGCAACCCCTGACCGCCCCGGCTTCGCGCTCCCCCTGCTCCTGCTCGCCGGCTTCCGTACGCTCATCGACGACCTGCACGCCGAGCTGGCCCGGCAGGGGCATCCCGACCTGCGCCCCGCGCACGGCTTCGTCCTCCAGGCCGTCGGCCCGACCGGCACCACCGCCTCCGACCTCGGCCAGCGCCTCGGCGTCTCCAAGCAGGCGGCCGGCAAGACCGTCGATCGGCTGGTCGCGCTCGGCTACCTCGAACGCGCCGACGACCCTGCCGACGCGCGCCGCAAGCTGGTCCGGCTGACCGCGCACGGGCGGGACGGGCTGCGCCGCTCCGCGGTCGTCTTCGACCAGCTCCGGGACCGCTGGGTGGCGGAGCTCGGCGCCGACCGGGTCGCGGCGCTGGAGGACGACCTGCACCGGATGGCCCCGGCCGAAGTCTTCCGCCTCGACGTACCCGGCTGGTTCGGTGGGTGAGTTCTCACTGGCTGCGGGCCAGCTCCACGAAGGCCCGCCAGGCGCTCGGCGAGAAGGTCAATACCGCGCCGGCGCGGTCCTTGGAATCCCGTACGTGCACCCGGCCCGGCAGATTGTCGGCGACCTCGACACACGCGCCGCTGTCGTTGCCGCTCCGGGTGGACTTGCGCCAGTGGGCGCCGGTCAGGTCCATGGCTTCAAGATCTCCTCGATCAGGCCGATCGGCTGCCGGGCCCTGGAAGAGATGTGGAGAACCACCCTCGATGCTGTAGAGCACTCGAAGGTGCCGCCCGGCGGCCGGCCGGTCCGGGGACGTCCGTCAGTCCGAATAGAGGCAGGCCGCGTCGACGAGAACGACATCGGGTCGGTCCGCGGCTGCTCGCCGCAGCTCGTCGGTGAATCCTTCCCCGCTCGCCAGCAGCAGGTGGGTGCGGGTGGCGTCGATCCCGGGGCGGTGGACGAGCAGCTCCCGCACGCGCCGCAACCGCTCCAGGTCCACCTGACCCAGCCGCCGGCCCCACTTCACCTCGCCGATCGCGAGCAGCGGGCGCGGTCCGTCACCGAGCGGCGGTTCACCGAGCGCGACGAGATCCAGCTCGTGGCTGGTCCGGGTGGACGGGTCCGTCACGGTCGCGGCACTGGCCTCCGCGACGATGCCGTCGAAGACATCGAGGTCGGCGAAACGGATGGCCCACTGCCGGACGATCTCCTCGAACCGGGGACCGAGGACAGAACTGGTGTAGCGGCGTTTCGAGCGGCGCCAGACGTCCCCGCCACGACGCTGCTCGAGCGCGGTCCAGGCGGGTCGCATGACGGCCTGGTAGAAGGTGATGAGCGGTTCGGTGATCCGGTAACTGCTGCGTCCGCTCCGGAGTGGGTCCGGCTCCCGCACCAGCAGGCCGGCGTCCTCCAACACGGTCAGGGGATGTTGCAGGTCGTTCGCCTTGCGCCCGATGTAGCCGGCGATCCCGCCACGGCTGGCGTTGCCTTCGGCGACTGCCGCCAGCACGGAGTGGTAGAGAGCGACGTCCCGCAGATCGGGGTCCTCGGCAAGCAGGTAACGCGCCTCCCGGAACAACGGACGCGCCGGGTTGAGGACCGCCCGCGCCACCCAACTGTCGAAGTCCTCCGGGCTGTCCGGCGCATCGTCCTGGACGTATTCGCGCCGGTAGGCCGGCGTCCCACCCACGATGGAGAAGACCTTCACGGCCAGCAACGGGTCCGCGATGCCCCAGAAGGCCGCGGCGGCCCGATAGTCCAGCGGCTGCACCGGCAGCTCCAGGCCGGCCCGGCCCCGCAGCGGCGCGGACCCGGCGAGCAGGCCACCCATGAAGGACAGGGCCGATCCGCACAGCAGCAGACGGGTACGTGACTGTGTGCGTTCCGGCCGTCCGGGCGTGAGCGCGTGCTGGATGATCGACGGGAGGTCGCGGGCCGCGCGCGCGAGATACGGGAACTCGTCGATGACCACCGTCACCGGACGGTCCCGCCCCAGGGCGAGCAGCGCATCCACCGCTGAACCCCAGTCGGCCAGCTGAACCGGCCCCGGCGCGCCCGTGTAGGCGCCGAGCGCCTCGCCGAGGCGCCGAAGCGACTCCGCCGCCGTGGCCTCGGTGGCCCCGAAGTAGAAGCCGTCGGTGGCCCGAGCCAGCTCGTAGAGCAGCAACGTCTTGCCCTGGCGGCGTCGGCCGCTGACGACCCCGAGGGTCGCGCCCGGGCGCTCGTCGGCGGCGAAGCGGGTCAGCTCCGCCCACTCGACGTCCCGGTCGAAGATCCCCTTCGGCTTCGACAGTTGAGTCACCTGGGGTCACCGCATTTCATAGAACTACAGTTCTTAGAAGTGTAGTCCTACCTTTTGCTCGGGGTGTGGATGACACCCTTCGGGATCTGTCCGCCCCGACTAGCCTTGATCAACTCCGTGTGCGGGATGTGGTGGTCTCGGCGAGGCCGAATGCCGCCATGTACGCGGCATCGAGTGGATCACCGCGCCCACAGCCTCGTCGCGGGAAGACCGGACGAGGATCAGTTGATGCCGGCGTACGAGTGCAGGCCGGTGAAGAAGAAGTTGACCCCGAACAGGTTCATCAGCATGGTCAGGAAGCCCAGGATCGAGATCCAGGTGGCCACGTTCCGCTTGACGCTCGGGGTGGCCCGGGCGTGCAGGTAGCCGGCGTACACCACCCAGGAGATGAACGCCCAGGTCTCCTTCGGGTCCCAGCCCCAGGCCCGACCCCAGGCCGCCTCGGCCCAGATCGCTCCCGCGATCACCGCGAAGGTGAAGATCGGGAAGGCGAAGGCGTGCAGCGTGAAGGTCAGCCGCTCCAGGCCGGCCGCCGCCGGCAGCCGCCGAGCCAGGGTGTACGGGAAGCTCCGCCGCCCCTGCTCCCAGCCGGCCCGCATCAGGTACGACGCGGCCGGCACCACGCCCAGCAGGAAGATGCCGGAGGCGAAGATGATCGTCGACACGTGGATGACGAACCAGTACGACTGCAGCGCCGGCATCAGCGGCGTGACCTGCACGTAGAGCTTCAGCTCGGCGAACGCCAGCAGCAGCACCATGACCAGGGTCAGAAACAGCCCGAGCCGGCGCAGCGACGGCTGCTTCCAGAGCACCGCCAACCACGCCGCGGCCCCGATGAAGGTGACCGTCAGCACGAACTCGTACATGTTGCCCCAGGGCATCCGCTCGGCGGCGAGGCCCCGGGTGAGCACCGCGCCGAGATGCAGCACGACGGCAAGCGCGGTGACCCAGGTGGCGATCTCCCCGGCCAGCGTGGCCCGCGCGGCCGAGCGGCTGGGCCGGGCGCCGGCCGGGGAGGCTGGCGCGGTCTCGGCCGGGGCGGCGGACGCCTCGGCCGTGCCACCCGCGCCGCCGACACCGGCGCCGACCAGCTCCCGGGCCGGGGCGGCGGCCTTCGCCGCCACCGCGCGGGCGTTCCCCAGCGCGTACTCGACAGCGTGGCTGATCATCGCAACCAGGTACGCCAGGATCGCGTACGTGACCAGCTGGTCGGAGAGTGCAGACATCACTCGTCTCCTTCTCGCGCCCGCCGATCGGCCCGCCCGTCGTCGCTGACCGCGGCGACGAGCTGCGCGAACTCGTCGGCGAACCCCGGATGCTCGGTGCGCGGCAGCCCACCGGCCTCCACCAAGCTACTACCGCTCGTCGGAGATCCACCCTCGGGGGGCGAAACCCGGAACCAGACCCGCCGCCGCCGGGCGAACAGCGAGCCCATCAGGCCGAGCAGCAGCGTCACGCAGGCGCCGAGCATCAGCGTCTGACCGGGGGCGTACCGGACGGAGATGGTGATGTAGGGCTTGGTGCCGAGGAACTCCAGCGTGCTGCCGTCGTCCAGGGTCCACCTCTCGCCGAGGCGCAGCACCTTGTTGTCGATCAGCTTCAGCTTGCCTTTGTCGATCTGCCGCTGGTCGAGCTGGTAGACCGACCCCGGGATGCCGGCGTCCATCCCGAGGTTGCCCCGGTAGGCCCGCAGATTCACCGCCGGGTTGCGCTCCTCGGGGAACTGCGACGCGACGAACGGCGCCTGGTCCGGCGTGGTGGGCAGATAGAGCCCGTCGAAGGCGACCTGCTGGTCCGGGGCGCGCGCGCCGGTCTTCGGGTCGAGGTTCGCGTCCGGGAAGATGGCCACCCCCTCCTCGGTCGCGTTTGGGTCGCCAGTACGCAGAAAAGGCGCCGCGCTGGTCTGGCTGCGGCCGTAGCGGTCGGTGTACCTCAGGATCGGGGCGTACCCGTTGCCGAGCAGGTAGACGTTGGCCGCGCCGAGCCGCAGCGGCGAGTTGACCGAGAAGCCCGCGGTGCGCGTCGGCCCCTCGTCCAGGTGGTCCACGGTCACCGTGGCCCAGTAGCGGGAGGGCTGCCCCGAGGGCAGGTACGCCGCCTCGAACCGGTCCAGGGTGAGGCAGAACGGGGGCAGGTCGGCGCTGTCCACCCGGGGACCGAGCGATGCCTCGGCGTACTGCTGACGGGTGTTGCAGAAGGCGTTCTCCTCGCCGGCCACCAGGATGCGGTTGCCGTGCCAGCCGTACCAGGAGCCGACCGCGACCCCGAGCAGGACAGCGACCAGCGAGACGTGGAAGAGCAGGTTGCCGGTCTCCTTGAGGTAGCCCTTCTCGGCGGAGACCTCGTTGCCGCGTACCACGATCCGCCAGCGGCGGCCGCGCAGCACCGCCGCGATCGCCTCGGGGTCGGTGGTGGCCGGCGCCTCCAGCACCGCGTGCTGCGGCAGCCGGTCGAGCCGCTTCGGGGCGGCCGGCGGCCTCATCCGCAACGCGCGGACGTGGTCGCGGGCCCGGGGCAGGATGCAGCCGACCAGCGAGGTGAAGAGCAGCAGGTAGATCGCGGAGAACCAGACCGAGCCGAAGACCTCGAACATGCCGAGCTGGTCCAGCCGCGGGGCCAGGTCGGGGTGGTCGACGAACCACTGGTTGACCTTCTCCGGGTTGACCCCCCGCTGCGGCAGCACCGAGCCGGGAATGGCGGCGACCGCGAGCAGGAAGAGCAGGATCAGTGCGGTACGCATGCTGGTGAGCTGCCGCCACGAGTTGCGCAGCAGGGCGAGCACCGGGTTGACCCGCCGCCGGGGAGCGGACGGCGCCGCCGGACGGTCGTCGACCGTCGTCATCAGATGCTCACCTCCCCCGTACCCACGTGCGTCTGCAACCAGATCACGACGTTCTGCCAGCCGCCGGTGACCAGCGCCAGGCCGATCAGGATCAGCAGGGCGCCGCCGATCCGGGTGACCCAACGGCTGTTGCGCCGGACGGCGCGGAACACCCCGAGCAGCCGGTGGAAGCCCAGCCCGAAGACGAGGAACGGTATCCCCAACCCGAGGCAGTACGCCACGGCGAGCAGCACCGCCCGGTCGGTCTTGCCTTCCACGGTCGCCATGCCCAGCACTGCGGTGAGCGTCGGACCGGTGCAGGGCACCCAGCTCAGCGCGAAGACCATGCCGAGGACGGGAGCGCCGAGCAGGCCGGCGGCGGGCAGCCGCTGGATCCGGAACTCGCGCTGGAGGCCGGGAACGACCCCGAGGTAGCCGAGGCCGAGCACCACCACCAGCGCGCCGATGACGATCTCCAAGGTCCGCTCGTGCTGAAAGAAGAGCTTGCCCACGCTGGAGACGACGACCGCGGTGGTGGTGAACACGACGGTGAAACCGGCGATGAAGAGCAGCGTGCCGGCCAGCACCCGCCCCTTGACGGCGGCCGGCGGCCGGGCCGGGGGTGCGGCGACGGCGACCCCGCCCCCATCGGTGTTAACGGGGGCCCCCTCCTCTACCGGAGGCGTTAACAGGGGGCCCTTCCTTGCAGCCCGGCCCTCGAGGTCGGCGCCGGCCAGGCCGGTGACGTAGGACAGGTAGCCGGGCACCAGGGGGAGGACGCAGGGGGACAGGAAGCTGACCAGCCCGGCGAGCGCCGCCGCGCCGACGGCCAGCAGCAGCGGGCCGGACTCGGCGAGTTGGCGGAAGGTCTCGCCCATCAGCGGGACCCGTTGGGCGCCGGCTGCTCGGCGGCGATCTTCTCGACGATCGGTCGCAGCTCGTCCTGGGTGACGGCCCGGCGGATCACCACCGCGATGCGGCCGTCCCGGTCGAGCACGACCGTCGCCGGCGTGCTGTTCGGGGGGATGTCGAAGTTGAGCGCCTGCCGGCTGGCCGGGTCGAAGAGGCTCGGGTAGGTGACCCGGCCCTCCTCGAAGGCGATCGCCTTGTCCTTGCTGTCCTGCACGTTGATGCCGAGGAAGGTCACCCCGGACGCCTTGGTGGCCTGGTAGGTGGCCTCCAGGTCGTCGGCCTCGGCCCGGCACGGCGCGCACCAGGAGCCCCAGAAGTTGACCACGACCACCTGCCCGCGGTCGCGGGAGACGTCGTAGCTGCCGCCGGCGAGCAGCTCACCGCTCACCTTCGGGGTCTTCGACCGCTGGTCGGGGGCGCAGGTGACGGTGCGGCCGTCGCTCGTACAGCGGCTCTCCTCGTTGCCGGAGGAGCAGCCGACCAGTGCCGCACCGGCGGTGGCGGCGGCGAGCATGGCGGCGGCGAGCCTCCGGGTGAGCATCAGGCCCCCTTGGCTGTCCGGGCCGTCGCCGATATCGAGACCAGGTGGGCCGCCGGCTCGGAGTAGCCGATGCCGACGACCTTGGCGCCGTCGAAGTGGAAGGAGGTGAGGCTGGCCAGCCCGCACTGCCGCCTGCGCGGGTCGTGCCAGAGCCGCTTGCGCTCGACCCACCGGCGCAGCGTCCAGATGGGAAGCTGGTGGGAGACGAGCACGGCCTCACGCCCCTCGGCGGCGATCCGGGCGGCGTGCAGGGCGGCGAACATCCGCTCGGCGATGGCCCGGTACGCCTCGCCCCAGGACGGGGTGACCGGGTCGCGCAGCACCCACCAGTTGCGCGGGTCGCGGAACGAGCCGTCGCCCGGCGAGACCTTCTTGCCCTCGAACCAGTTGGCGCTCTCGATCAGCCGCTCGTCCACCCCGACCGACAGGCCGAAGTGCCCGGCGATCGGCTCGGCGGTCTGCTGCGCGCGTTCCAGCGGGCTGGCTGCCACGTGCACCACGGTCTTGTCGGCGAGTGCCTGGGCGGCGGCCTTGGCCATCTGGACGCCCAGCTCGGAGAGGCGGAAACCGGGCAGCCGGCCGTAGAGGATGCCGTCCGGATTGTGCACCTCGCCGTGCCTCAGCACGTGGACCACCGTCTCGCTCACGACCTCTTACCCTCCGTGTCCCGCCGCTGCTGCCGCCGTCGCCGCGCCAGGGAGGGCGTCGGCGATCTGATCCAGGGCGGCGTCGTCGATCGCCGCCGACACGAACCACGACTCGAAGGCGCTCGGCGGCAGGTAGACCCCGGCGGCGAGCATCGCGTGGAAGAACGCCTTGAACGCGGGCACCTGCTGGGTGCGGGCGCTGTCGTAGTCGACCACTTCGGCGTCGGTGAAGAAGATCGAGAACATGTTGCCCGCGTACGAGAGACGGTGCGGCACCCCGGCGGCGGCCAGCGCTTCGGTGGCGAGCTTGCCCACGACGGCGGCCGTCTCGTCGAGCTTGCGGTAGAGGGCGTCGTCGGCGAGCCGGAGCGTGGCCAGCCCGGCGGCGCAGGCCAGCGGGTTGCCGGAGAGCGTGCCGGCCTGGTAGACCGGGCCGGCCGGGGCCAGCTTCGCCATGATCTCCGCCCGGCCGCCGAACGCCGCGGCGGGCAGGCCACCGCCCATGACCTTCCCGTACGTCCACAGGTCGGCGTCGGACGGGTCGAGGCCGTGCCAGCCGGCGCGGGAGACCCGGAACCCGGTCATCACCTCGTCGACGATGAGCAGCGCGCCGTACGCGTGGGCGATCTGGGCGAGCTGCTGGTTGAAGCCGTCGCGTGGGGCGATCACGCCCATGTTGCCGGCGGCCGCCTCGGTGATGATCGCGGCGATGTGCGGGCCCTCGGCGGCGAAGGCCGCCTCGACGGCGGTGAGGTCGTTGTACGGCAGCACGATGGTGTCGCCGGCGGCGGCGCCGGTCACGCCGGGCGAGTCGGGCAGGCCGAAGGTGGCCACGCCGGAGCCGGCGGCGGCAAGCAGCGCATCGGAGTGGCCGTGGTAGCAGCCGGAGAACTTGACGATCTTGGCGCGGCCGGTGAAGCCGCGGGCCAGCCGGATCGCCGACATGGTCGCCTCGGTGCCCGAGTTGACCAGCCGGACCTGCTCGACCGGGGTACGCGCGACGATCTCCTCCGCCAGGTCGACCTCGCCCGGGGTCGGGGTGCCGAAGCTGGTGCCGAGCGCGGCGGCCTCCCGGAGCGCCTCGACCACGGCCGGGTGGGCGTGGCCGAGGACCAGCGGCCCCCAGGAGCAGACCAGGTCGACGTAGCGGCGACCGTCGGCGTCGAACAGCCAGGGACCCTCCCCCCGCACCATGAAACGCGGCGTGCCGCCCACGGCACGGAACGCGCGCACAGGGGAGTTCACCCCGCCGGGCACGATGGCCTGGGCGCGGTCGAACAGGGCCTCGGAGGCCGGGGCGTCGGCCGGATAGCGGCCGGATCCGGCGGAAATGAAATCGCTCACGATGCCGCCATTGTGTCAGCGTCGGGTGGCTGAACGGCAGCCACCCCGCTCCGGGGGTTACCGGGCTCACGCGCTTCGGGAGCTGGCGAGCTCACGCTCGCCTATCGGGAGTTGGCGAGGTCACGCTCGCCCTTTGAGCAGGGGCCGGCGACCGCGGTCGCCTCGGCGGGCCCTCTGGTCGAGATCGCGATAGGCTGACCGGGTGGATCGTGCCGAACTGTCCATCACGGTACACCGGACGGGCGATGAAGCTGTGCTTCGTCTCGCCGGTGAGATTGACATGCTCACGGCCGCCAAGCTGTCGATCGTCGTCAACGAGATGCTGACCGAGCCTCCACCGCGCATCGCGCTCGACCTGGGCGGGGTGACCTTTTGTGACTCACAGGGGCTCGGCACCCTCGTGGTGCTGAGCCGTAAGGCCAGCCACGCCCAGAGCCTGCTGGTCCTGAGCAACGTCGGCGACTTCCTGCTCCGCGTCCTGGACATCACCGGCCTCCGCTCAGCCCTGATGATCCGCAACGAAACCGCCATCTGACGCCTCACCCTTCCGCGTTGATCAAGGCGTTTGCGTCGGATTTCTGACGCAACCTCCTTGATCAACAACGTGGAGCCGAGGGGCGGGGTCAGGTGGTGGGGGTGCGGTGGCGGACGAGCGGTCGCCCAGGGCCCGCGGCGTCAGGTCGGGTTGCCCCAGCGGGCCTGCTCCAGGATGTTCACCGCGCGCTCCCGGGACTCCGGGCCGTCGTCGGCGTGCAGCAGTGCCGTCGCCTCGTCCACCGCGTCGGTGAGCACCCGCAACTGGGCGTCCCGCTCCCGCACCAGGTCCGACTGGGCGGCGAGCTGGCGGGTCTTCACCCACAGCTCCACGAAGACCGACACCTTCGCCCGCAGCACCCAGGGATCGAACGGCTTGGTCAGGTAGTCCACCGCGCCGGCCGCGTAACCGCGCAGGGCGAGCTGGGCGTCCCGATCCGCCGCGGTGAGGAAGATGATCGGTACGTGCCGGGTCCGCTCCCGCCGCTTGATGTGGGTGGCCGTCTCGAAGCCGTCCATGTCCGGCATCTGGGCGTCGAGCAGGATCACCGCGAAGTCGTCGACCAGGAGTTGCTTGAGCGCCGCCTCGCCGCTCTCCACGGCGACCGACTGCACCGGAAGCCCCTGGAGGATCGCCTCCAGGGCCATCAGGTTCTCCCGCCGGTCGTCCACCAGCAGGGCTTTGGCCATCTGGGTCACGACGTCTCCTCGCCTCGGCTCCGGCCGATCCAGGACGCCATCATCTCGATCAGCTCGTCCAGGTCCACCGGCTTGGTGATGTAGTCGCTGCCGCCGGCCGTGATCGCCGACTCCCGGTCACCTGGCATCGCCTTCGCGGTGAGGAAGACGATCGGCAGGTCCGCGAAGCGATGGTGGCGGCGGATCTGCCGGGTCGTCTCGTACCCGTCCTGATCCGGCATCATCGCGTCCATTAGCACGATGTCCACCTCCGGATGCTCGGCCAGCTGGCGGACGCCGTCCGCCCCGTTGTCCGAGTACAACACGGTCATCCCATGAAGTTCCAATGCTGAGGTCAGGGCGAAGACGTTGCGGACGTCGTCGTCGACGATCAGGACGGTCACGCCCTCCAGCCGTCGGGTCGCCGGAGTCTCCTGCGGCTGGGGCAGCTCCATCGGCATGAGCAGTGACGACGGCAGGCCCGCGCGGCTCGGCGAGGGTGGCGCCGGCGCCACCACCGCGTCCGGTGCCAGCACGTCCGGTACGAAGAGGGTGAAGGTCGACCCCTGCCCGGGCGCCGACGACACGGTGATCGTGCCGCCGAGCAGGCGGGCCAGGTCCCGGCTGATCGACAGGCCCAGCCCGGTGCCCCCGTACCGCCGGCTGGTGGTCCCGTCGGCCTGCTGGAACGCCTCGAAGATCAGCGACAGCTTGTCGTCGGAGATGCCTATGCCGGTGTCGATCACCGTGAAGGCGATGACCCGCCGGGCGTTGGTGAGCGCCGGCACGTCGAAGACCGCGTTGTCGGCGGCCGGTGCGATCCGCAGCGTCACCGCGCCGTTGTCGGTGAACTTCACCGCGTTGGAGAGCAGGTTGCGCAGGATCTGCTGCAGCCGCTGGGCGTCGGTGACCAGCGCCGGCGGCAGGTCCTTGCTGACCCGTACCTGGAAGTCGAGGCCCTTCTCCTCGGCCTGCGGCGCGAACGCCTGCTCGACGTAGCCGCGGAGCTCGGAGAACCGGATCTCGGTCGGCTCCACGTCCATCCGGCCTGCCTCGATCTTGGCCAGGTCGAGGATGTCGTCGATCAGGGAGAGCAGGTCCGAGCCGGCGCTGTGGATGGTACGGGCGAACTCGGTCTGCTTCGGCGTGAGGTTCTGGTCCGGGTTCTCCGCGAGCAGCCGCGACAGCAGCAGCAGGGAGTTGAGCGGCGTACGCAGCTCGTGGCTCATGTTCGCCAGGAACTCCGACTTGTACGCCGAGGCGCGGGTGAGCTGCTGCGCCTTCTCCTCCAGGCCGAGGCGGGCCAGCTCTATCTCCCGGTTCTGGGTCTCGATGTTGGTCTTCTGCTCGGAGAGCAGCTTGGCCTTGTCCTCCAGCTCGGCGTTGGTGCGCTGGAGTTCCGCCGACTGCTCCTGCAGCTCGTGCGCCAGCCGCTGGGACTGGGCCAGCAGCTCCTCCGTACGCCGGTTGGCCTGGATGGTGTTGACCGCGATGCCGATCGTGCCGACCAGCCGCTCCAGGAACGACAGGTGCAGCTCGGAGAAGGTGGTCACGCCGGCGAACTCGATCACGCCGAGCAGTTCGCCCTCGAACAGCACGGGCAGCACCACCAGGTCGACCGGCGGTGTGTCGGCGAGCCCGGAGCGCAGCACCAGGCGCCCGTCGGGCTGGGTGTTGACCCGGATGGTCCGCCGGGAGAGGGCGGCCTGCCCGACCAACCCCTCGCCCGGCCCGAAGGTGACTTCGTGGCCCCGCGCCACGTACCCGTACGAGGCGGTAAGCCGCAGCCGCATGCTCCCCTCGGAGCTGTCCACCAGGAAGAACGCGCCGAGCTGCGCGTCGACCAGCGGGGTCACCTCCATCATGATCATGCGGCAGACCTCGCCGAGGTCGCGCTGGCCCTGCAGCAGGCCGCCGATCCGGGCCAGGTTGGAGTCCAACCAGCCCTGCTCGGCGTTCTTCTTGGTCGTCTCCCGCAGGGTGACGATCATCTGGTTGATGTTGTCCTTCAGCTCGGCGACCTCGCCCTGCGCCTTGACGTTGATCCGCTGGGTCAGGTCGCCCCGGGTCACCGAGGTGGAGACCTGGGAGATCGCGCGGAGCTGGGTGGTGAGCGTCGAGGCGAGCTGGTTGACGTTCTCGGTCAGGTCGCGCCAGGTGCCGCTGACCCCCTTGACCTGCGCCTGGCTGCCCAGCTTGCCCTCGATGCCGACCTCGCGGGCCACCCGGGTCACCTCGTCGGCGAACGAGGAGAGCTGGTCGACCATCGTGTTGACGGTGTTCTTCAGTTCGAGGATCTCGCCCTGCGCGTCGACGGTGATCTTCTGGCCCAGGTCGCCCTTGGCCACCGCGGTGGTCACCGAGGCGATGTTGCGG
>NZ_JBLROA010000082.1:0-20083 GCF_047921505.1 Micromonospora sp. SL1-18
GCGGGGCTCCGCTGCGCTGCACTCCTCGCGCTCACCGGGCCGGCCTCAGGGTCTCGGCGGCGGCGATCGCGGCGAGCACCGCGGCGGCCTTGTTCCGGGTCTCCTGCTCCTCGGCGGCAGGATCGGAATCGGCCACCACCCCGGCCCCGGCCTGCACGTAGGCCCGGCCCTCCCGGATCAGCGCGGTACGGATGGCGATGGCCATGTCCAGGTCGCCGCCGAAGCCGAAGTAGCCGACGGTGCCCCCGTAGATGCCCCGGCGGACCGGCTCCAGTTCCTCGATGATCTCCATGGCCCGCACCTTCGGTGCCCCGGACAGCGTGCCGGCCGGGAATGTCGCGGCGAGCGCGTCGAAGGCGGTCCGGTCCTCGCGCAGCTCCCCCACCACCGTGGAGACGATGTGCATGACGTGGCTGTACCGCTCGATGGTGGCGAACTCCGGCACCTCGACCGTGCCCGGACGGCAGACCCGCCCCAGGTCGTTGCGGCCCAGGTCGACCAGCATGACGTGCTCGGAGCGCTCCTTCGGGTCGGCGAGCAGCTCGGCGGCGAGCCGGGCGTCCGCCTCCCGGGAACCGCCCCGCGGCCGGGTGCCGGCGATCGGGTGCAGCAGCGCCCGCCGCCGCCCGTCCGCGCCGGCGCTCACCTTTAGGTGTGCCTCCGGGGAGGAGCCGACGATGTCGAAGCCGTCGAAGCGCAGCAGGTACATGTACGGGCTGGGGTTGGTGGTACGCAGCACCCGGTAGACGTCGAGCGGATCGGCGTGCGTCTCCCGCTCAAAGCGCTGGCTGAGCACGATCTGGAAGCACTCGCCGGCCCGGATCGCCTCCTTGGCCGCCGCCACCGCCTTCGGGTAGCCGCCGTCAGGCGTACGGCAGGTCACGTCGCCCGCCGGGGGCCGGGCAACCGTCGAGATCATGGGCGGAATCGGTCGGGACAGCGCCGTGGTCATCGCGTCCAGCCGCCCCACCGCATGGTGGTACGCCGCCGCGACCAGGGATTCCCGGTCGGGCGTGTCGAGCGGGGGCAGGACCGCGTTGGCGACCAGGATCGCCGAACCCTCGTAGTGGTCGAGCACCACCAGGTCGGTGGCGAGCATCATGCCCAGCTCGGGCACGCCGAGGTCGTCCTCGGTCAGCTCGGGCAGCCGCTCGAAGCGGCGGACCAGGTCGTACCCGAGGTAGCCGACCATGCCCCCGGTGAGCGGCGGCATGCCGCTGGCCGGGTCCCAGGCCGGGCCGGCCAGGGCGGCGACGGTCTCCCGGAGCACCGCCACCGGGTCACCGGAGGCCGGCACACCGGCCGGCGGCGCGCCGGCCCAGACCGCCACACCGTCCCGCTCGGTGAGGGTCGCGGCGCTGCGCACGCCGACGAACGAGTAGCGGGACCAGGCCGTCCCGGCCGAGCCGACGCCCTGCTCGGCGGACTCCAGCAGGAACGTGCCCGGACCGCCGGCGAGCTTGCGGTAGACCCCGACCGGGGTTTCCGCGTCGGCCAGCAGCCGCCGGGTGACCGGCACGACCCGCCAGCGGGCCGCCAGGTCGACGAAGGTGGCCAGGTCGGGGCTCACCGTGCCGTCCGTCATGACGTCGCCTCCGTCGAGCTGACCGGCAGCTCGGTGAAGAAGCACGTCCGGTGCCCGGTGTGGCAGGCCGGGCCGACCTGGTCGACGCTGACCAGCAGGGCGTCGCCGTCGCAGTCCAGCGCCACCGAGCGGACGTGCTGGTGGTGGCCGGAGGTGGCGCCCTTGACCCAGTACTCCTGGCGGCTGCGCGACCAGTAGGTGGCCCGGCCGGTGGTCAGGGTGCGGTGCAGCGCCTCGTCGTCCATCCAGGCGACCATGAGCACCTCGCCCGAGTCGTGCTGGCGTACCACCGCGGCCACCAGGCCCTCGGCGGTACGGCGCAGCCGGGCCGCGATGGCCGGGTCGAGCCGGGACGGGCGGGCCGGGCCGGGGGCCGCGGCACCGCCGGAGCTGGCGGGGGCGCCGGTCACCGGCGCGTCAGAGGCGGGCACGGTGAGCCATTCTCCCGCACGCGGCGCGGGCACCGCCGACGTGTCCCGAGAGGTGGCCACGGGAGTGTCGAGCGCGCGGGTCAACTGCCCCAGGTAACGGTCGAGCCGGCCGTCGACCAGGGCGTCCGCCAGGTCGGCGCCGGCCACCGCGACGATCTCCTCGGCGTACGGGCGGACGAGCGGGACGATCCCGGTGGCCAGCCGGCCGGCGGCGGCGACGACCTCACCGGCGGCGGCGGGGCGCAGCCCGAGGCAGCGCAGCATGTCGTCGCGGTAGCCGGGCGGGGCGACCGGGAGGTCCAGCGCGACGGCGAGCGCGTCCCGGCGGGAGGCCACCCGGACCGACGGATTCACCAGCCGCAGCACGGACGGACAGAGCCGCGCCAGGTCGGCGGCGGCGAGCCGGACGCCCACCGGGTCGCCGGCCCAGCGGGCGCCGGCGACCTTGCCGAGCGTGGCGATCAGCTCCTCCAGCCGCGGCTCGTCGGCGGGCTGGCAGAGCACCGGCAGGTCGATCCGGCACCGCCACTCGGGCACGGCCCAGATCAGCCGGGCCGGCGCGGTGACCGGCAGCCCGAACGCCCAGTCCGCCGGCTGGTTGAGCCGGCGGACCCAGGAGCGGACGTCCTGGGCGGCCACCGAGATGTGCACCAGGCGTCCCTCGAACTCGGCCAGGTACGCCCGCCGCACGGAATACGGGACGGCGGCGGCCCGGGCCCCGGGGACCGGCGGGGCTCCGGCGTCGAAAGCCGGGGTATCAGGCCGCTCCTCGCCGACGACCAGCACGTCGACGTCGACGTCGCTGTGCTCGGTGGCGGCCCGCCGCGCGTGGCTGCCGCGCAGCATGATGCCGACCACAGGACGGTCGGCGGCCTGCCGCAGGCGGGCGGCCCACTCGTCGAGGAATCCGGTGTCGGGCAGCGGAGCGGGACCCACCGCGACATGGTGCCGGAGTCCGATCTTCGATGCAATGACCGTTGGCAGACTCCGTGTCCGATGCGAAGGCTGATGCCCGAATCATAAAGCCGTCTCTCAACCGTTGCCTCGACCCCGTTGCGCGCCGGGGTACAACTCAACTAGCGTTGAGTTCAACGGATGATGAGTTTCGGAGGCAGCCATGGACGACACGGTCGTGGTCCGTGACCTGGTGGTCGACCGGGGCCGGCGGCGGGTGCTCCAGGGCATCTCCTGCGCGGTGCCTCGCGGCACAGTCACCGGGCTGCTCGGGCCGAGCGGCAGCGGCAAGACCACCCTGATGCGCGCGATAGTCGGGGTGCAGACGATCGACTCGGGCACGGTGACCGTGCTCGGCCGGCCGGCCGGCACGGCGGAGCTGCGGCACCGGGTCGGCTACCTCACCCAGGCACCCAGCGTCTACGCCGACCTGACCGTCCGCGAGAACGCGCGCTACTTCGCCGTGCTGCAGAGGCGCGGCCGGGCCGAGGCGGACCGCGCGGTGGCCGACGTCGGGCTGGCCGCGGCCGCCGACCAACTGGTCGGCACCCTCTCCGGCGGGCAGCGCAGCCGAGCCTCACTGGCCTGCGCCCTGGTCGGCGACCCGGATCTGGTCATCCTCGACGAACCGACCGTCGGCCAGGATCCGGTGCTCCGGGCCGACCTGTGGGCCCGGTTCCACGCGATGGCCGCCACCGGGACCACCCTGCTGGTGTCCAGCCACGTGATGGACGAGGCGGCCCGCTGCGACCGGCTGCTGCTCATCCGGGACGGCCGGCTCATCGCCGACGACACCCCGGACGCGGTCCGCGCCACCACCGTCGCGGACGACCTGGAGGAGGCGTTCCTCCGGCTGATCCGGGCGAGCGAGGCGGGCCGGGAGCTCGCCGGAGGGGACCGGTCGTGAACCCCCGCATCCTGGCCGCCACCACCGGGCGGATCCTGCGCCAGCTCCGGCACGACCGGCGGACCGTCGCGCTGCTCGTCGTGGTGCCCACCGTGCTTCTCGCGCTGGTCTACTACATGTACGTCGACCAGCCGACCCCGCCGGGCCGACCGAGCGTCTTCGACCGGGTGGCGCTGATCATGCTGGGCTTCTTCCCGTTCATCATCATGTTCCTGGTGACCAGCATCGCCATGCTCCGGGAACGCACCACCGGCACGCTGGAGCGGCTGCTCACCACCCCGCTGGGCAAGCTCGACCTGCTCTTCGGGTACGGCATCGCGTTCGGGCTGGCCGGCGTGGTGCAGTCGACCATCGCGTCGCTGGTGGCGTACCGGTTGTTCGGGCTGGCCACCGCCGGCAGTCTCTGGCTGGTCGTCATGATCGCCGGGATCAACGCGGTGCTCGCCGTGGCGCTCGGACTGTTCTGCTCCGCCTTCGCCCGCACCGAGTTCCAGGCCGTGCAGTTCATGCCGGTGGTGGTGGCGCCGCAGCTGCTGCTCTGCGGGCTGTTCGTGCCGCGGGAGGAGATGGCCGGCTGGCTCCAGGCGGTCAGTGACGTGCTGCCCCTGTCGTACGCGGTCGAGGCGCTCCAGGAGGTCGGCGCGCACGCCGAGCCGACCACGACGATGTGGCGGGACGTGGCGGTCGTGGCCGGGGCGGCGGTGGCCGCCCTGGTGCTCGCCGCCGCGACGCTGCGCCGGCGCAGCGGCTGATGGCGAGACGCACCGGCCGTCGCCCCGGCAAGCCGGGCACGCGGGAGGCCATCCTCGCGGCGGCCCGGGAGGCGTTCGCCGAACGCGGCTTCGACGCCGCGTCGATCCGGGCGATCGCCGCCGCCGCCGGGGTGGACCCGGCCCTGGTGCACCACTACTTCGGCACCAAGGAGGAGCTGTTCCGGGCCACCGTGGCGATCCCGATCGACCCGGCCGAGCTGCTGCCGGCCGTGCTGGCCGCCGGCCCGGCCGGGGCGGGCGAGCGGCTGGTCCGCACCTTCCTGACGGTCTGGGACTCCCCGGTCGGCGGGGCGGCCGTGGCGCTGCTCCGCTCGGCGATGAGCAGCGAGTGGACGGCCCGGCTGCTGCGCGAGTTCCTGGTCACCCAGGTGCTGCGCCGGGTCCTCGACCAACTCGACCTCGACCCGGCCGAGCGGCAACTGCGCGGCGCGCTGGTGGCCAGCCAGATCGCCGGGCTGGCCATGATGCGATACGTGATCCGCCTCGAACCGGTCGCCTCCGCCGACCCGGAGGCCCTGGCTTCCGCCATCGGCCCCACCATCCAGCGCTACCTCACCGGCGACCTGGCCAAGGGTTAGCGGGTCTGCTCCAGCCAGGAGGCGTAGAGGAGGGCGTAGACCGAGTCGGGATCCTTCAGCAGCTCGTCGTGGGGGCCACGCTGGACGATGCGGCCCCGGTCCACCACGATCACCTCGTCGGCGGCCTGGGCGGTGGAGAGCCGGTGGGCGATGGCGAGCGTGGTGCGCCCCCGGGTGACCGCGTCCAGGGTGCGCTGCAGGCGCACCTCGGTGGCCGGGTCGACGGCGCTGGTCGCCTCGTCGAGCACCAGCAGGTCGGGGTCGGCGACGAACGCCCGGGCCAGCGCGACAAGCTGCCGTTCCCCGACGCTCAGCGCTTCGCCGCGCTCCCCCACCGGGGTGTCCAGGCCGGCCGGCAACCCGGCCAGCCAGTCCGCCAGACCCAGCTCCGTGAAGGCGGCGGTGAGTTGCGCGTCGGTCAGCTCCGGGCGGGCGAAGCGGACGTTCTCCCCGAGGGTGTTGTCGAACAGGAAGCCGTCCTGCGGCACCATCACCACGCGGGAGCGCAACGAGTCGAACCGCACCTGGCGCAGCGACACACCGGAGAGCAGCACCTCGCCCTCGGTGGGGTCCATCAGCCGGGTGAGCAGCTTGGCAAAGGTGGTCTTGCCACTGCCGGTCTCGCCGACCACGGCCACCCGGCTCTTCGCCGGGATCTCCAGGCTCACGTCGTGCAGCACGGGCGGGCCACCCGGATAGGCGAACGTCACGTCCGCGAAGCGGACGTCCAGCGGGCCGGGCGGCAGTTCCCGCCCCTGCCGCCCCGGGTCGGCCACGTCCGGCGCGACGTCCAGCACGTCGAGCACCCGGCGCCAGCCGGCGATCGCGTTCTGCGCCTCGTTGAGCACCTCGGTGGCGATCTGCACCGGCTGGATGAACAGGGTCACCAGGAACAGGAACGCGGTGAGCTGACCGATGGACAGGGTCCGGTCGACGCCGAGGTTGACCCCGACGACCACCACGCCGGCCAGGGCCAGGCCGGCGGCCAGCTCCCCCACCGAGCTGCCCAGGATGCTGATCCGGATGGTCCGCTGCTGGGCCCGCCGCTGCCCCTCGATCGCGTCGTCCAGCCGCCGGGCGGTGCGCCCGGCGATCCCGTACGCCCGGATCACCGGGGCGCCCACCACGCTCTCACCGATGGTGCCGAGCAGGGTGCCGGTCCGCTGGCGGACCAGGCCGTACGCGCCGGCGAGGCGGCGCTGCAGCACCCGGATCACCAGCACCGCCGGCGCGAAGGCGCCGATCACCACCAGGGTCAGCTGCCAGGAGTACGCCAGCATGACGGCGGTGGTGACCAGGAGCTGGCCCAGGTTGACGAGCAGGATCACGCCGCCCCACTGGAGGAACTGGGTGATCTGGTCGACGTCGCTGGTGACCCGGGAGACCAGCGAGCCGCGCCGCTCGGACTGCTGGTGCAGCATCGACAGGTCGTGCACGTGCCGGAAGGCCCGGGTACGCACCCCGGCGAGGGCGGTCTCGCTGACCGTGAAGAGCCGGCGCATCATCAGGTAGCCGCAGGCGGTGGTGACCACCAGCACGGCGGCGGTGGCGATCACGGTCAGCGCGACCACGTCCACGTCGAGGCCACCCACGATGCCGTGGTCGATGCCGCGCTGCACGGCCACCGGCACGGCGACCCGGCCGACCATGTAGACCAGCGCCAGCCCGAGCGTGCCGGCCAGCCCGGTCTTCAGCTCCGGGGAGAGGGCGAGGCCGCGCCGCAGCGTCCGCCAGGTCGACTCGGTCGCCTCGGCCGTCGTCGTACTCGCGCTCACCGGGCTGGCCTTTCGTTCGCGACTGCGGGGCTCCGCTCCGCTGCACTCCTCGCGCTCACCGGGCTTGGCCTTTCGTTCGCGACTGCGGGGCTCCGCTCCGCTGCACTCCTCGCGCTCACCGGTCAACCTCGACTTCCAGGCCGGAGGTCAGCGGAGGAGCGACCTCGTACGGGTGGGGCTGCTCGCGTTCCTGCTCCGCCTGCTCGTAGGCGGTGACCAGGTCGGCGTAGCCGGGCACGGTGGCGAGCAGCTCCGCGTGGGTGCCCCGGGCGACCACCCGCCCCTGCTCCACGTAGATCACCTCGTCGGCGAGCGCGATGGTGGCCCGGCGGTACGCGACCACCAGGATCGACGCCGGCGCCGTGCCGCCGGTAGGGGCGCGCAGCCCGGCCAGGATGGCCGCCTCCACCCGGGGGTCGACGGCGCTGGTGGCGTCGTCGAGCACCAGCAGCCGGGGGCGGCCGGCGAGCGCCCGGGCCAGGGTGAGCCGCTGCCGCTGGCCGCCGGAGAGCGAGGTACCCCGCTCGCCGACCATGGTGTCCAGCCCGTCGGGCAGCGCGGCGACGAAGCCGTCCGCCTCGGCCAGCCGCAGCGCCGCCCAGACCTCCTCGTCGCCGATCCCGGGCCGATCCAGGGTGATGTTGGCCCGGACGGTGTCGTCGAAGACGAACGGCACCTGGGCGACCAGGGCCACGTTCGCGGCGAGCGAGGCGGCGGTCAGCTCACGGACGTCGACGCCGTCCAGGGTGACCGTGCCGGTACGCGGATCGACCAGCCGGAGGGCGAGCGAGGCGATGGTGGACTTGCCGGCCCCGGTCGGCCCGACCAGCGCGACCGTCTTCCCGGGCGGCACGGTGAAGGTGACCTCGCCGAGCACCTCGGTGCCGGGCAGGTGCGCCTCGGCCGGCTCGTACCCGAAGTGGACATCGTGGAAGGCAAGGGTGGCCGACGCCGGTGTGGCCGGGTCGAGCGTCACCTCGCCGTACGGCATGTCGCCGGTGGCGTCGAGAACCCGGCGCACCCGCTCCCAGCCGGCGACGCTACGCGGCAGCTCGGCCAGCACCCAGCCGATGGCGCGGACCGGGAAGGCCAGCACGGTGAACAGGAACGCGACACTGACCAGCTCGGTGACGTCGATCGCGCCCTGCCGGAGCCGGATCACGCCGACCACCAGCACGGTGAGGGTGCCGAGGCTGGGCAGGGTCTCCAGCATCGGGTCGAAGACGCCGCGGAGCCGGCCGACGGCGATCAGGGCGTCACGCAGCGCGCCGGCGCGGGCGGCGAACCGGTCGGTCTCCTGCGCCTCGCGGCCCATCGTCTTGACCACCAGCGCGCCGTCGAAGCTCTCGTGGGCGATGCCGCTGACCTCGGCACGGAGCCGCTGGGCGCGGGCCTGGCGGGGTGCCATCCGGCGGGAGTAGACCACGTTGAGCGCGAAGAGCCCCGGGAAGACGGCGAGGCCGACCAGCGCCAGGGCCCAGTCGGTGAGGAAGAGGGTGACCACCGCGCCGACGAGCATCACCAGGGTGCCGACCGCGAACGGCAGCGGCGCGATCGGGTACCAGGCGGCCTCCACGTCGGAGTTGGCGTTGGAAAGCAGGGTGCCGGTGGCGTTGCGGTGGTGCCAGGACAGCGGCAGGTCGAGATAGCGGCGGGTGACCCGGCGACGGTAGGTGGCCTGCAGCGCGTACTGCATGTAGCCGGCGCCGAGCCGGCGGCCGAAGATGCCGACCACCCGGAGCACGCTGATCCCGAACAGGGCGACCGCGGCGAGCGCGAGCGTGCCGTTGGCCACGGAGCCGCGGGCGACGGCCGGGACGACCACCTTGCCGACCACCCCGCCGACGACGTACGCGCTGGCGATCACCATGAGGCCGAAGAGCACGCTGCCGGTCACCGCGATCGCGAAGATCCGTGGCTGTTCCCGGATGGCCCGGCCGAGCACCCGTAGCCCTTTGCCGAGGACGTCCCGACTTGTCCCGCTCGCCACCCTGTTCCCCCGCCGTAAGCCGCAGTTTTCTCCCACATCCTTACCGCTTCGGGCCAGCTCCGCCGACCCGGAACCGGTATGTCCGTCGTCACGCCCGTCGGTCGACCCCGCCGACCAGGGGCGACTCCCCGCGCGGCCCCGTCGGCCGGTCACCGCCGGGACCACACCACGGCACGGCCGGCACGGCGGCGGGCCGGCGCGGGCCTACGATCGGTGCCATGCCGCGGTACGCCCGATCGGAGCGCGAGGCGCTCGCCGATCTGCTACTGGACCTGGGACCGGACGCGCCGACGATCGACGAGGGATGGACCACCCGCGACCTCGCGGCGCACCTGGTGGTGCGGGAACGCCGGCCGGACGCCGCGGGCGGCATCCTGCTGCCGCCGCTGCGCGGGTACGGCGAGGCGGTCCGCCGGCGGGTGGCCGCTGGCCCGTACGCGGACCTGGTGGCCCGGGTCCGCCGGCCGCCGGTGTGGAGCCCGGTGAGCAACCCGCTCACCGACGAGCTGGCCAACACGCTGGAGTTCTTCATCCACCACGAGGACGTACGCCGGGCGCAGCCGGAGTGGCTGCCGCGGGATCTGCCGGCCGGGTTCGCGGCGGTGCTGTGGAAGGGGGCCGCGAAGTTGGCCCGGGTGGCGTTGCGCCGCTTCCCGGCGGACCTGCTGGTCCAGGCGCCCGGCCACGGGGAGCGCACCGCCGGCCGGGGCGGCGAGCGGCTGCGGGTGGTGGGCAACCCGGGCGAACTGGTGCTCTTTCTGTCCGGCCGGCAGCGGGTGGCACGGGTACAGGTGGACGGCCCGGTGGCACCGGCGAACCGGTTGCGGGCGGCCCGCCTGGGCTTCTGACCTATGGGCGGAAGCGGTCACCGCGAGATGTGAAACAGCCCTCGGCCCGATCACCCCCACTGATCATTCCTGCCGTACGCTGTCGGCCACCGCCCCATTTAACGAGGGCGGCGGGACAGGGGGACGGATGCGGAGCTTCGCGGTCTCGGCACTGCGCGAACCCCCCTTCCCGGCACGCCGCCACGCCGCCGTCGAGCTGGCCGCCGGGGAGAGCGCCGAGTGGGCACGCGAGCTGGGCCTGATCGACGGCCCGGCCGGTCTGCGCCGGCTGGCCGGCGCGGACCCGGCGGAGCTGGCCGGCCGGGCCTGCCCGGGCGCGCCGGTGGACCGGCTACGCCTGCTCACCGACCTGATCTCCTGGCTGTTCGTGATGGACGACGCCTGCGACGAGGACGGCCTGGGGGCCAGCCCGACCCGGCTCGCGCCCACCGTGGCGGACCTGCTGGAGGTGCTCGACCTGCACGGCGATCCGGAGGCACCGCTGCCGAGCGGCACCGGGCCGCTCGGCGTCGCGCTGCACGACCTGTGCCGGCGGGTCCGCGCCCGGCAACGGCCGGCCCTGCTCCTACGGCTGGTCTGCCAGTTGCGGGAGTACCTGCTGGCGTTGCTCTGGGAGGCGGCCAACCGGGAGCACCGGCGGGTGCCCGGGGTGGCCGAGTACGTGCAGATGCGCCGGCACACCGGCGGGGCCCGGCCCAGCTTCACCATCACCGACCTGGCGTACGACGCCCTGCCCGGGCCGGGACGCTGGGCGGATCCGGCGCTGACCGCCGTGGACGATCTCGCCGCCGACCTGGTCTGCTGGTGCAACGATCTCTTCTCGTACGGCAAGGAGCGCAGCAGCGCACCGGACAGCCACAACCTGGTCACCACGATCGCCGACGAGGCCGGGCAGGACGAGGAGGCGGCGTTGTGCGCGGCGGCCGACCGGTTCAACGCCGGTCTGGCGGAGTACGCGAAGCGGGACGCGGTGCTGGCCGAGGGGGGCGACGAGTTGGTCCACGCCTACCTGACCACCCGGCGGAACTGGATCCGGGCAACCTACGACTGGTCCCTGGCCGCGTCGCGGTACGCCTGACCGGCCACTGCCGACACTAGCCGCTGCCCGGGGGCAGGCCATACTCTTCGGTAACCGCAGATTGGCGTGACCCCCATCACGTCCCTCTATCCCCGAAGGCGGCTACAGCGATGGCTCTCGATGTACCATACCGTTCCATCCCCGACATGTTCCTCAAGCGCGTGGCGGCGACCCCCGATCGGCCCGCGTTCGGCCACCCCGCGCCGGACGACTCCGGTCCGGCCTGGCTGAGCTGGGAGCAGGTCGGGCGGCGCGCCAAGGCGGTCGCGGCCGGCCTGCACGGGCTCGGCGTCGGCCTGGAGGACCCGGTGGCGATCCTGGCGAACACCCGGCTCGACTGGGTGATCGCCGACTTCGGCATCATGTGCGCCGGCGGGGCCACCACGACCATCTACCCGACCACCGAGCCGGAGGACGCGGTCCACATCATCGCCGACTCCGGGTCGGGGGTGCTGTTCGCCGAGAACCCGGCCCAGGCGGCGAAGATCGCCGACGCGGAGCTGCCGGCGCTGACCCACGTGGTGCTCTTCGACGGCGAGCCCGACCCGGCCACCGCGATCCCGCAGCTCACCCTGGCCGAGCTGGAGGCACGGGGTGCGCGGGCGCTGGAGAACGAGCCGGACCTGATCGACATGCTGGTCGCCGGCATCGGCCCGGACCACCTGGCCACGCTGATCTACACCTCCGGCACCACCGGCCGCCCGAAGGGCGTCGAGCTGCTGCACGGCGGCTGGTGCTGGGAGGGCGTGGCGCAGGCCGAGCTGGACCTGCTGCGCGACGACGACCTCCATTATCTCTGGCTGCCGCTGTCGCACTCCTTCGGCAAGACGCTGCTCTGCGGTGCCACCCATGTCGGCCTGCCGACGTACGTGGACGGCCGGGTGGACAAGCTGGTCGACCTGCTCGGGGTGATCCGGCCGACGCTGATGTGCGGTGCGCCCCGGGTCTTCGAGAAGGTCTACAACAAGGCGGTCACCACGGCGCAGGACGCCGGCGGCGCGAAGGCGAAGATCTTCGCCTGGGGCGTCGCGGTGGGGAAGAAAAAGGTCGCGCTGGAGCAGGTCGGCAGGCCGCTGCCGGTCGGCCTGAAGCTGAGGTACGCGGTGGCCGAGAAGCTCGTCTTCAGCAAGCTCCAGGCCCGGCTCGGCGGCCGGATCCGGGTGCTCGTCTCCGGCGCGGCCCCGCTGAGCAAGGAGATCGCCACCTTCTTCGCCGCCGCCAACCTGCCCATCTCAGAGGGGTACGGCCTCACCGAGACCAGCGCCGGCAGCTTCGTCAACCCGCCGCGCAGGCCGCGCATCGGCACCGTCGGCAAGGCGATGGGCGACCTGGAGTGCCGGATCGACACCGACGGCGAGATCCTGCTCCGGGGCCGGCCGGTGATGCGCGGCTACCACAACCTGCCCGAGGAGACGGCCGCCGCGTTCACCGAGGACGGTTTCTTCCGCACCGGGGACATCGGCAGCCTGGACGACGACGGCTACCTGCGGATCACCGACCGGAAGAAGGACCTGGTCAAGACCTCGGGCGGAAAGTACATCGCGCCGTCGCACATCGAGGGCATGTTCAAGGCGATCTGCCCGTACACCTCGCAGGCGATGGTGGTCGGGCAGGCCCGCAACTACTGCACCATGCTGGTCACCCTCGACCCGGACGCGATCCGGGGCTGGGCGGCCGGCGGCCCCCTCGACGGCCGCGACTACGCCGACATCGTCACCTCCCCGGAGGCCCAGGCGATGGTCGAGGGCTACGTGGCGGAGCTCAACGCCAAGCTCAACCGCTGGGAGACGATCAAGAAGGTGACGATCCTCCCCCGCGATCTCACCATCGAGGACGGCGAGATCACCCCGTCGTTGAAGATCAAGCGCCGGAGCGTGGAGAGCAACTTCGCCGCCGAGATCGAGAAGATGTACGCGGGTACCCTCGCCGAGCTCTAGCGGTCCCGCGTCCGCCGGCGGCCGTGCCCCTCCGACCCCGGGGCACGGCCGCCGCCGCGTCCGGGGGCGGTCACAGGTGTTGCCGGCGCCACCGGCTCTGCTCCGCCTCGGCGGCGAGCTGCTCCGCCAGCGCGAGCTCCCGGATCTGGCGTCGCCGGCCGTCCTCGCGCAGCGTCTCGGCCACCACGGCGGCGCCGCAGAGCACCGCCAGCAGCGCCACCGCCACCAGCTCCGGCAGCCCGGCCGCCCCCAGGGCGACCAGGGCGATCACCGCCACCCCCACCAGCAGCGGCCAGCGCACGGTGCGCAGTACCAGCAACGCGCAGCCGGCGACGCCGAGCAGGTAGACGCTGACCCCGCCGTAGAGGACGGTCACCCAGAAGGCGCCGAGCGCCTCCCCCCAGGACGGCGTGCTCGGCAACGCCGCCTCGGCCAGCAGGTCCTTGAGCCCGAGGGCGAAGAAGATGATCCCGGCGACCATCGGCAGGTGCAGGTAGGTGTACGCGTTCCGGGCCAGCCGGGCCCGGGCGCCCGGCTCACGGGTGCCGTGCAGCCGCTGCTCGATGCCGAAGGCCAGGGTGTCGAAGTACGCCCACCAGAGCAGCGAGGCGATCGCGATGCCGAGCACCGCGGCGGTCATCACCGGCCCCGTCAGCGGCAGCGCGCTGATGGCCTTCGGACCGAGCCCGAGCGCGATGATCGACTCGCCGAGCGCGACCAGGATCATCAGGGCGTGGCGCTCGGCCCAGTGCCCGGCGGAGATCACCGCCCAGTACGAACCGCCCAGGGCGATCCCCGCCCCGTACTCCACCAGCACCGCCGCCGTCCAGCAGCCGAGCTGGACCGCGGCCGGCAGAGCGCCGTCGGGGAGCCGCGGCGGCACCTGCCCGGCGACGACCAGCAGCACCGTGGCGACCACCGGCAGGGCGGCGAGCAGCAGCCAGCGCCGGAACGCGGCCGGATCGGACCGGGCCACCCAACCGAAGACCGCGAGCTGCGAGGCGCGGACCAGGAAGTAGCAGACGACGAAGACGAGCGGGCCGTTCAGCCCGCCAGGCTGGTCGACGAACGCGCCCGGGATGCTCAGCACCAGCAGGAAGGTGGCCGCCCCGGTGACGAAGCCGACCACCGGCAGCACGCCCTGGTCGGCGCGGACCAGGTTGCCGATGGCGGCGAAACCGGTCCAGGCCCACCAGAGCAGCGCCAGCACGAGCAGGGCCCGGAACAGGTTGACCCAGCTGGGCCGGCTCGCGGTCAGGCCGGTGACGGTGAGGAACGCGAAGGTGAAGATCAGGTCGTAGAACAGCTCCAGCCGGGTCGTCCGGGACCCCGGCGCGCCGAGCCGGACCACGTTCGCCCACCGGCTGCCGCCCCCGTTCCCCACCTGCGCAGTCTCCCAGCAGGGGCGGCCCGGTGAGCGGAATCCGGGCAGCTCGGCGTCGTTCCGGCCCGGGACGGCCGGGCAGCCGCCCGGTCAGGCGATGACGGACGGCTCCCGCCACTGCGAGCGGCCGGTCCGATCCAGGTCGTAGCGGACCGCGGCGAGCCGGCCGACCGCCTCCACCAGGTCGGCGGCGGGCAGCGTGAAGGGCAGCCGCAGGAACCGTTCGAGGGTGCCGTCCAGGCCGAACCGGGGTCCGGGCGCCAGGCGTACGCCGACCTCCTCGGCAGCCCGGGCCAGCGCACTGGAGATCGGACCGTCCAGCTCGGCCCAGAGCGTGACGCCGCCGCGCGGCACCGCGATCCGCCATTCGGGCAGCCGCTCGGCCAGCGCGCCGACCAGCGCGTCCCGCTGGGCGACGAGTTGGGCCCGCCGGGCGGCCACAATGCTCGACGCCTCGGCCAGCAGGTGCACCGCGACAAGCTGGTCGAGCACCGGGCTGGCCATGTCGACGCCGACCCGCGCGGCCGCCAGCCGCTGCACCTGCGGGGCGGACGCCCGGACCCAGCCGATCCGCAGGCCACCCCAGTACGGCTTGCTCATCCCGCCGATGCTGATCACCCGGGAATGCCGGTCGAACGTGGCGACCGGCGGCGGCAGCGGGGTGTCGTCCAGCGGCAGGTCCACGAAGGACTCGTCGATAACCAGGTCGGTCCCGGCGGCGTGGGCGGCCCCGACGAGCCGCTCGCGTAGCCCGGTGTCCATCAGGTGGCCGGTCGGGTTCTGGAACTCGGGGATCAGGTACGCCAGCTTCGGCCGGACCTGCCGGAGGCTGCCCAGCAGCAGGTCCGCGTCCCAGCCGACGTCGTCGGTGCCCAGGCCGTGGGTGGTGATCCGGGCCCGGCGGGCGGACAGCGCGGCGAGGGCGTTGGGATAGGTCGGGGACTCCACCAGCACCCCGCCGCCGGGCGACAGGGCCAGCCGCAGCACCAGGTCCAGCGCGTGCTGGGTGCCGCTGGTGACCATGATCTGCTCCGGGCTGGTCGGCAGCCCCCGCTCGGTGTACGCGTGGGCCACCGCCTCGCGCAGCTCGATGATGCCGGTCGGGTGGTATCCGGCCCCGCCGAGGTAACGGGGCAGGTCCTCGGTGGCGGCCCGAGCGGCCGCCACCAACTGCGGCGGGGCGGCGAGCGCGGCCACCCCGAGGTCGATCATGTCCCGGTCGTCGAGCGGGGTCCAGAGCCCGGTGCTGGCCACCCGGTGGGTGCCGGGCAGCATGGTCCAGCTTCCGGCGCCTCGGCGGCTGGCCAGGTGGCCGCTCTCCCGCAGCTCCCGGTACGCGGCGGTGATCGTGGTCCGGCTGATCCGCAGCGCCTCCGCCAGCTCCCGCTCGGCCGGCAGGCGTACCCCCAGGGGGAGCCGGCCGTCGGCGAGCAGGCCGCGGACGGCGGCGGCGAGCGCGGCGTAGTCGGGGCTGCGCCGCCGGCCCGGCAGCGCGTGCCACTGACCGAGGAGCCGAGCCAATTGGCTGCCACGCACCTGACTCGTCATGGCCACGCCTCCGAAATTGGCTCTATCAACGGCAAGATTGGCCCCTAGGGTGGCATGCATGGCAGCGATTGGCAATCTCCGCTACCGGCCGGCCCGGCGGCTGATCCAGCTCTACGCCGGGCTCACGCTCTACGGCGTCAGCATGGCGTTGATGATCCGGTCCAACCTCGGCCTCGACCCATGGGACGTGTTCCACCAGGGCCTCGCCCGGCAGACCAGGCTCTCCTTCGGCACGGTCACCATCGCGGTCGGCGCCGTCGTGCTGCTGCTGTGGATCCCGCTACGGCAACGCCCCGGCCTCGGCACGGTCAGCAACGTCGTGGTGATCGGCCTGGTGGTGGACGCCACCCTGGCCCTGCTGCCACCCGGCGGCGGCCTGCCGCTCCGGATCGGCCTGCTGATCCTCGGGATCGTCGCCAACGGCGCGGCCACCGGGCTCTACCTGGGCGCGGCGCTCGGCCCCGGCCCGCGCGACGGCCTGATGACCGGGTACGTCGCCCGCCGTCCCGGCCGCTCGATCCGACTGGTCCGGACCGTCATCGAGGTGACCGTGCTGGCGCTCGGCTGGCTGCTCGGCGGCAAGGTCGGCGTCGGCACGGTCGCCTACGCGCTCGCCATCGGGCCGCTCGCCCAGATGTTCATCCCGCTCTTCGCGGTGCCCGCACCGCCCGTCCCGTCCACCGTGGAGCCGGCGGTGGGCCGCACGCCCCGACCGGCCGGCGAGGCGGCGTGACCCCCCGCTGAGCTGCGGCGGCAAAATCGGGTGTTTTCTTCACCGTCCACGCCGGGCATCATTCCTGCATGGGGGAGAACGGATGGCGCTGGACCGACGCCTGGATCTTCGTAGCAATGGTGATCGCGAGCGGTGCCGGCCGGCACCGCCGGTCGGTCTCCACCCGTAGGCCGGAGGGGGTCCGCCTCGCTGACGTCCTCTCGACCGCGGACCACCTCAACCGGTCCATCCCGGAGCGGCACGAGGTGGAGGGCGCGGTCCGCCGGCTGGCCGGTGCCGGTCTGGTCAGCGTCTCCGACGGCTGGTTCCGGATCACCCCGGACGGCGAGCGGCTGTGGCGTACGCGGCCGAGCGCCGGGGTGGCGACCACGGTGGAGACCGTGCAGGGTGTGCTGAGCCGCCGGCACGCCCCGGATGAGTCCGACTGGCAGCTCGACGACGACGACCACGCCGCCGCCGTGCAGGAGTACGTGGTCCGCTCGATCCCGAGGCCGCGCCGCTCTCCCGAGGGCCACTCCGGCCCGGCCTGACCCGCGCCGCGAGCCCCGCTGCTCGCCGACGGGTCAGCGCACCGGGTGGCCGGCGCCGCGCAGGGCGTCCTTGACCTCGCCGACGGTCAGCTCGCCGAAGTGGAAGACGCTCGCCGCGAGCACCGCGTCGGCGCCCGCGCCGATCGCCGGCGGAAAATGCGCCACCGCACCGGCGCCGCCGCTGGCGATCACCGGCACGTCGACGACCTCCCGAACGGCCTGGATCAACGGCAGGTCGAAACCGGCCTTGGTGCCGTCCGCGTCCATCGAGTTGAGCAGAATCTCCCCCGCGCCCAGCTCGGCACCGCGCCGCGCCCACCACACCGCGTCGAGGCCGGTGCCCCGGCGACCGCCGTGGGTGGTCACCTCGAAGCCGCTCGGCGTGGCGCCGGCGGGCGCGCGCCGCACGTCGAGGGAGAGCACCAGCACCTGCCGGCCGAACCGGTCGGCGATCTCGGCGATCAGCTCCGGCCGGGCGATCGCCGCGGTGTTCACCCCGACCTTGTCCGCGCCCGCGCGCAACAGGATGTCGACGTCGGCGACCGTGCGTACGCCGCCGCCGACGGTGAGCGGGATGAAGACCGACTCGGCGGTGCGCCGGACCACGTCGAGCATGGTGCCCCGGTCGCTGGACGAGGCGGTGACATCCAGGAAGGTCAGCTCGTCCGCGCCGGCCCGGTCGTACGCCGCGGCCAGCTCCACCGGGTCGCCGGCGTCGCGCAGGTCGAGAAAATTGACCCCCTTGACCACCCGGCCGGCGTCCACGTCCAGGCAGGGGATCACACGTACCGCCACCGTCATGTCGCGAGCCTATCCAGATCAGGGAGGTACGCCTCCAGCTCGACCTCGACCAGGTGCTCCGGGTCGATGAGCCCGGCCACGACCACCATGGTCGCCACCGGGCGGACCGCCCCGAACACCGCGTGGTGCGCCCGTCCGACCTCGTCGGCGTGGCTCCGGTCGGTCACGTACAGCCGGGTCCGGACCACGTCGGCCGGCGCCGCACCCACCTCCGCCAGCGCGGCCAGGCCGATCCGCAACGCCTCGGCGGTCTGCGCCGCCGCGTCCCCGACGTGCACGACCCGGCCGTCGACCGTCGCCGTGCAGCCGGCGGTGACGGCCAGGTCGCCAACCCGTACCACCCGCGAGTAGCCGTACCGAGTCTCCCACGGGCCGCCCGAGCCGAGGCGGGTGACGACCGGGCCCTCGGCCGGAGCCGCGGTCACCCCGCAGCCCGCAGCGCCGCGAGGGCCTCGGCGACGGTGAACGCCCCCGCGTACAGCGCCTTGCCGGCGATCACGCCCTCCACTCCCAGCGACTCGAGGCTGGCCAGGGCGCGCAGGTCGCCCAGGGTGGAGACGCCACCGGAGGCGATCACGGGGGCGTCGGTACGAGCGCAGACCTCACGCAGCAGATCCAGGTTCGGCCCACGCATGGTGCCGTCCTTGGTGATGTCGGTGACCACGTACCGGGAGGCGCCGGCCTTGTCCAGCCGCTCCAGCACCTCGTACAGGTCACCGCCCTCGCGGGTCCAGCCGCGGGCGGCGAGGGTACGGCCCCGCACGTCCAGCCCGATCGCCACCCGGTCGCCGTACTCGCCGCAGATCCGGTCGCACCACTGCGGGTCCTCCAGCGCGGCGGTGCCGATGTTGACCCGGGCCGCCCCGGTCGCCAACGCGCCCCGCAGCGACTCGTCGTCGCGGATCCCGCCGGAGAGCTCCACCTTGACGTCCAGCTTCCCGACCACCTCGGCCAGCAGTGCGCCGTTGGAGCCCCGGCCGAAAGCGGCGTCCAGGTCGACCAGGTGGATCCACTCCGCGCCGTCGGACTGCCAGGCGAGGGCCGCCTCGAGCGGGTCGCCGTACGCGGTCTCGCTGCCGGCGGCGCCCTGCACGAGCCGGACGGCCTGGCCGTCGGCGACATCCACGGCGGGCAACAGGGTGAGGCTCACGATCTCTCTCCTCGGTTCAGGTACGCCGGTCCAGGGCGAGCACCACGATCGCCGGCAGGGCCAACAGCAACAACACGACCAGCGCCAGCCGCAGCGCCAGGTCGTCCACGAAACTCCAGATGACGGCCAGCGCCGCCCCCGTGAGCAGCACGATCGCCGCCCGCTCGCCCCGGGTGTGCCGCCTCAGCCGCCCGGTCCGGCCGCGCCGCAGGGTCGGCGTCAACCGGCGTACCACGGCTCGGCGCCGCTCCCGGCGAGCCACCCGGCGGCGGCGGGCGGCGCGCTCCCGCTCAAGCTCGGCCTGGCGGGCCTCCCGGCGGCGGGCCCGCTCCTTGCTCACCTCGCGCTCACCGTGCCCACCTTCGTTCGCGACTGCGGGGCCCGCAAACCCGGCTCACTCCTCGCAATCACAGGATTGCCAGCCAGTTGCGCAGCAGCGCCGCGCCGGTGTCGGCCGACTTCTCCGGGTGGAACTGGGCCGCCGACAGCGGACCACGCTCCACGGCCGCGACGAACTCGGTCCCGTGCTCGGCGATGGTCACGGTCGCCCCCGCCGCGGCCAGCCCGGCAAGGTCCGTCACCCCATAGGAGTGGACGAAGTAGAACCGGGCGTCGGCCGGCAACCCGGCGAAGAGCACCGAGCCGCGCGGCGGACGGACGGTGTTCCAGCCCATGTGCGGCAGCCGCTCGGCGGGCAGCCGGGTCACCCCGCCGGGCAGCAGCCCGAGGCCCTTGGTCACCACGCCGTGCTCGTCGCCGTGCTCGAAGAGCACCTGCATGCCGACGCAGATGCCGAGCACCGGCCGGCGGGCGGCGACCCGTTCGGCGATGACCGGGCCGGCGCCCAGCGCCTCGATCCCGGCCATGCAGGCCGCGTACGCGCCGACCCCGGGCACCACCAGGCCCTCGGCCTCGGCAGCGGCGCCCAGATCGGCGGTCACGGTGACGTCCGCGCCGGCCCGCTCCAGGGCGCGCTCGGCCGAGCGCAGGTTGCCCGAGCCGTAGTCGAGCACCACGACCCGCTTACTCATGCCGGCACTCCGCTGCGCTCCGCGCCGTCATGAGGCATCACGACACTGCG
>NZ_JBLROA010000083.1:0-19649 GCF_047921505.1 Micromonospora sp. SL1-18
TGCGCCCAGCGTCAGCCCGTCTGCTCCCGGCGAGGACGGCGGTGACGGCGGGGGCCTGCCGGTGACCGGCTCGAAGACCGCCACCGTGGCGGGCGCCGGTGCGGCCCTGCTGCTGCTTGGCGGTGCCGGCTACCTGGTGGCCCGTCGTCGCCGTACCCGCTTCGTCGCGTAACGCCCGCGCCCCCGACTGGCTCGCGCGTCGCGGTAACCGAACACAACGCCGCTGGCCGGCACTCGAAGAGGGGTGCCGGCCAGCGGCGTCTACGCATTCGACAGTGTGCAGAGACGTGCCAGGGAAGAACCGTACGAGACGGGCGGACGCCGACAAGAATGGTGGGCGATACTGGGTTTGAACCAGTGACCTCTTCCGTGTCAAGGAAGCGCGCTCCCACTGCGCCAATCGCCCGAGCGCTCGCCGGATTGGAAACACCGGCAACGGTCTGCCCCGCGAGGGGCTGATCGCGAGCGGACGACGGGATTCGAACCCGCGACCCTCACCTTGGCAAGGTGATGCGCTACCAGCTGCGCTACGTCCGCGCGCCGCCAGTTCGGTCGGCGACAGGTAGAACTGTACCCGATGACAAGATCGCCGTGCGGCAGCCCCCCACTCTGGGGCGCAGGCCGGGCCGCGGTCGCCACCGCTGGGTGATTGCGCTGGTCGCCGTCGGGGTACTGACTGCTCCCGACAGCACAACCCGTCTCGAAGGAGGCTGTCGTGGGAATCGGAACCAGCATCTTCCTGATCGCGGTCGGCGCGATCCTCACCTTCGCGCTGGATGCCAACATCGGCGGGGTCAACCTGGACATCGTCGGCTGGATCCTGATGGCGGCCGGCGCCCTCGGCCTGATCATGACCGCGCTGATCTGGGGCCGCCGCAGCGAGGTGGTCACCACGGCAGAGCCGGTGGAGTACCGGCGGGTCGAGGAACGCCGGGACGTGACGCCTCCGCTGTGACGGACGGCACTCAGCCACCGGCCATCGCTCAGGTCGGTCTCACCAGAAACTGACTTTTCCTACTTCCGGACATAGATGTAGGCGTCGGCCCACGAGGCGTGGTCGAACGCGGTGCCCGCGGCGTTGGTGACAACGAGCTTGAGGACCTGGACACCGGTCAACGGAAGGTTGACCCTGACTGGGCCGTTCTTCTTCGTGAGCACGCCGCTGGAAAAGACCTCCCGATCGTCGGCGAACACATAGAACGCCACACTGCCGGCATTGCTGCGCAGGGCAGACCAGTCGTCGAGGCCGACATCGGCGGTGAAACGGTCGCACATGCCGCCGAGATAGTAGAGAACAACCGACTCCCCGTGGACGCCCAGACCCTTGGCGTAGGTGGTGCCTCGGATACTGATCTGCGCGCCGTCACCCGCACCCTGCTCGCCGTTGCTCATGTCGCGCTCCACAGGACCCCACCCGTTACTCGCCGAAATCCAGGCGAGGTCGCTCAGGTAGCCATCGGCGCCAGGTGCCGGCGGCGCGACGGTGACGAGATCGGCCAGTGCGGTGCTGTTCGGGCGCCCCAAGTACTGGTATGTCGCCCGCGCCACGAGGGCATGCAGGTCGACGCCGGGCTCGCTGTCCGGCGGAGGCACAACCTTCCAGACACTGCGCACCGATCGTCCCGGCGGCACTGTGGAGAACGCCAACGGAGAGATCGGCGTCACCGTCCAGCCCGTCGGTGCCTCGAGCGACAGACGCGCGTGCACGAAGGCATCGTCGTGGTGGTTGGAAAGCTCGGTGACGACCTGCCCGGACCCCCCGGCAACCAGGAACGGCGGCACGTCGATCGCGAGCCCCTCGGGGCTCCACGTCGGCCTCTCATATGGTGCCTCGACCCATGCGTCGCGCATGAAGCCCACAAGCGCGGCGGCCACCTCGGGATGCCGGGCAGCGAGGTTCGTCGTCTCGCCGACGTCGGTTGCCAAATTGTAGAGTTCGACATCCCACTGCGCGTCATCCACATAGCGATCGCGTCCTGGCGCGAAGCGCACCGCCTTCCAGTCGCCGTAGCGCGCCGCCTCGCAGGTGTTGCGCATGCGGCCACCGTCGGTGGCATTCGCATGCGAGGTTTGGCTCTTGTCCCGCCGGTAGAAGTACAGCGGTCCGACATTCTCGCGGCGGCCGCCTACGAGCAACGCACGGGCGGAACGCCCGTCCAGGTGACCTGGCACCGGCGCGCCCGCGAAGTCGGCGAGCGTCGGGAACACGTCCCAGAATGCCCACGGCTGATCGCAGACAGTACCGGCCGATCGGCGTAGCAGCCGGGGCGACCAGGCGATCATCGGCACCCGGATGCCGCCCTCGTAGAGGTTGCGCTTGTACCCGCGCAAGGGGCCGTTAGCGTCGAAGAAGTCCGGGTCGTACTTGTTGCCGCCCTCCTCGTGCGGGCCGTTGTCGCCGGCGAGCATGACGATCGTGTTGTCGTCGAGCCCGAGTTCGCGCAGGCGTTCGACGAGGCGGCCGACGTAGGTGTCGAGCAACGTGATCTGGGCGGCGTGTCGCTTGTTGCCCGCCGTCCACGGCATGTCGCCGTAGGGCGCGTCGCTCGGTACGTCGTGTGGCGAGTGCGGCAGCGTGGGGTTGAAGAAGAGCAGGAATGGCTGGTCTCGGTTGCGCTCGATGAACTCCAGCGCGCGGGCCATGAACAGATCCGGCGCATAGGTCACATTGGCGCCCTCGTTCTCCGGGTAGAGGACTCGGTCGCCATCGTTGAACAGGTACGTGGGGTAGTAGTCGTGCGCGTGGGTGTGGGTGATGTAGCCGAAGAACTCATCGAACCCGCGCTCGTTGGGGTGGCTCGGCTGGTTGGGCTCTTCGAAACCAAACCCCCATTTACCGATACAAGCGGTGCGGTAGCCGACGGCACGCAGGACCTCACCGAAGGTAACGTCCTCGGGCTTCAGTGACGCCCGGGCAAGATCCCCGTCCGGGTTCTCGCGCACCGTGCCGTGTCCGATGTGCAGTCCGGTCAGCAGTGAGCAGCGCGAGGGGGCGCACACCGGGCCGCCCGCGTAGCAGTCGGTGAAACGTACGCCCTCAGCGGCAAGGCTGTCGATATGCGGGGTGAGGATCTTCTGCTGCCCGTAGGCGCCAAGCTCGCCAAAGCCGAGGTCGTCGGCGAGCACGAACACGATGTTTGGCGGCCTTCCCTCGGACGCGGCCCGCGCCGCCGTCGGCCAAGCTCCGGCTGCGGCGACGGTCGCCGCCGTTCCCGCCCCGACCAGGAACTGCCGTCGGCTCGTGATGTGCTTCGTCATGATCCCGCCTCCGCCTCTCGCGCATTGATCCGTGCATTCGCCAGCCCGAGCGTCGGATGCTTGGCGATCAGTTGGATTGCCGGGCCCCTCAGGGGTCTGCTGGCAGTCGCCTCCAGAGGTCAGACCTCATGCTAGGAAGGGGGCCAAAGCACGTCAAGGGTCGATGTATTCGGCTACCCCCGCTGCCAGGTGGCGACGCCCGAAAATCAGCATCCGGTTGCGCCGGCGACGAGATCCGCGCCGCACACGACGGAGCCGAGCGGCAGAACGATCTTGTGCCCCCTGTTGCTCCATATGTAATGAGCAAAAGCGAAACGGCTCGCTACCAAGATCTTGGTAACGAGCCGTTCACCTGCGATTTTACTGGTGGGCGATACTGGGTTTGAACCAGTGACCTCTTCCGTGTCAAGGAAGCGCGCTCCCACTGCGCCAATCGCCCTCGTCTACTGCCGAGGTGGAGACGGGATTTGAACCCGTGTACACGGCTTTGCAGGCCGTTGCCTCGCCTCTCGGCCACTCCACCGAGGTTGCCCCCCGACATGCGTGGCGGCATCTCCGAGCGGACGACGGGATTCGAACCCGCGACCCTCACCTTGGCAAGGTGATGCGCTACCAGCTGCGCTACGTCCGCGTGCCCCGGGCGTTCCCCGGTGACGGATGAGAACTTTAGCCGAGCCCGGGAACGGTTGCCAAATCGGGGTGGCCATTCGGGCGCGTCCGGGTGACGGCGTCCCGCTTTGCGTAGAGCTTCCCAGGGGCCTGGGTGGTAGCCGCCCGGCGGGCGGGAGCCGGCCGGGCCGACACGCCGGGAAAGGTGTCCGGCTTCCGACTCCCGCCGGCCCGACGGGCCGCCTTGGTAACTCCTCGTGGTCTTTGGTATGGGTTACGGTAACGGGCGTGACGAAACGCGCCGCCGAAATCCGCCTGGATGCCCTGCTTCGTACGGCTTGCGACGTGATCGCGGAACGTGGACTCGCCAACACCCGTACCGCCGACGTGGCGGAGGCCGCCGGGGTCAGCCAGGCCCTGGTCTTCTACCACTTCGCCACCAAGGATCGGCTCCTCGCACAGGCGTTCGCGTACGCCGTCGAGCAGAACCTGACCCGGCTCGACGCGGTGATCCGCTCCTCCGCCCCGCCACTGGCGAAGCTGCGCCGGATGCTGCGCCTCTACGCCCCGACCGGCCGGTCGACCTCCTGGTCCATCTGGATCGACGGCTGGGCGGAGTCACTGCGTACCCCGGAGCTGGAGAAGATCTCCCGCCGGCTCGACCTGCGGTGGCGGCAGGACCTCGCGAAGGTGATCTCCGACGGGGTGGCCGACGGCACCTTCGACTGCCCGGATCCGGCGGGCGCGGCCTGGCGGATCAGCGCCGTGATGGACGGCCTGGCGGTGCAGCTCGCAGTACACGAGCGGGTGATCACCCGGCGGCAGATCGCCGAGTGGATCCGACTCGTCGCCGCGCGCGAGCTTGGGCTGGAACCGGGCCAGCTCGACTGAGGCCCTACCGCGACACGCCGGGAACGGGCTCGACTGAGGCCCGTCCGCGACACGCCGGGCACGAGCAGACGCGCGCCGGCGGCCGGCACCGGGGCGTACGACAGAATCAGCCCGTGTCCGACCTGTCCGCGGCCTTCGTCCGGCTGCACGCCCGGCTCGCCCCGGTCGCCTTCGTCCCGGAGGTCCGACTGCACCAGGCCGACGAGCCGATCGGCCTGTGGGAGCTGACCGAGGGCGAGTTCCGCGCCGCCCAACCGCCACCGTTCTGGGCCTTCGCCTGGGCCGGCGGGCAGGCGCTCGCCCGCTACGTCACCGACCACCCCGAGCTGGTCGCCGGGCGGCGGGTGCTCGACCTCGCCTCCGGCTCCGGCCTGGTCGCCATCGCCGCCGCCCGCGCCGGCGCTGCCGCCGTCCGGGCCGTCGAGGTGGACGAGCGGGCGGTCTCGGCCGTCGCGCTCAACGCCGAGGCCAACGGGGTACGTGTCGCGGCCGAGCTCGGCGACATCCTCGACGAGGACGCCGGGGACGCCGAGGTGGTGCTGGCCGGCGACGTCTTCTACAGCGAGGCGATGGCCCGCCGGATGCTGCGCTTCCTGCTGCGGGCCGCCCGGTCCGGGGCCCGGGTGCTGGTCGGCGACCCCGGCCGGGCGTTCCTGCCCCGCGAACGTTTCCACGAGCTGGCCGGGTACGACGTGCCCGTGCCGGAGGCGCTGGAGAGCGTACGGGTGAAGCACACCACCGTGTGGGAGCTGGACCCGGCTCCGCCAGGGGCCGCCCGCTAGCGTGTCGCCGTGCTGTTCCGGGGCTGGGGAAGGTCCGTCGACGGTCCGTGGCCCGACATGGCGACTGTGGTCGACCACGTCGGTGTGCCGCATCTGGTGGTGACCCGGCACGCCCTGGTCCGGCGGCTGCTCACCGATCCGGAGACGTTCCGGCCGGACAACGCCCTCGACGCGGTGACCCCGATCCCGGTGGCCGCCCTGCGGGTCCTCGCCGGACACCGGTTCCGGCTGCCGCCGACGCTGGCCAACAACTCGGCCGCCAGCCACCCCGAGATCCGCGGCATCGTCGCCGACGCGCTGCACCCCGACCGGGTGGCCGCGCAGCAGCCCTGGCTGACCGACCTGGTCCGGCGACGGGTGGCCCGGCTCGCCGCGACCCTCGACGGCGGCGAGCCGGTCGACCTGTACGCGGAACTCGCCGCCGACCTGCCCCTGCTGGTGCTGGCCCGGCTGGTCGAGCTGCCGGACGTCCCGGTCGACACGGTCAAGGACTTCGCCCGGGCCGCCCTGGAGCTGTTCTGGGCGCCGCTCGACGAGGCCCGGCAGCTCGCCCTCGCCACCGAGGTCGGCCGGTTCCACACCGTGCTGCGCGCGTTCGCCGCGACCGGTGGTGGGCTGGCCGCCCGGCTGCGCGACGCCGGGCACTCCCCCGACATGGTGGTCGGCGCGCTGTTCTTCCTGCTGGTCGCCGGGCAGGAGACCACCTCGCAGTTCCTCACCCTGCTGCTGCACCGACTGGCCGGCGAACCGTCGGTGCGGGCCGGGCTCCACGCCGGCGAGATCCCGGTCGCCGACGTGGTCGAGGAGGGGCTGCGGCTGGAGCCGCCGATCGTCACCTGGCGGCGGGTGGCCACGGTGGATACCACGCTGGGCGGCGCCGCCGTCGCGGCGGGCACCAGCATCGTGGCCTGGCTGGCCCGGGCCGGCCGGGACCCGGAGGTGGTTGCCGCGCCCGGCGACTTCCGGCCCGGGCAGCGCGGCTCCCGGCGGCACCTGGCCTTCGGGGCGGGGCCGCACCGGTGCGTGGGCGCACAGTTGGCCCGGATGGAGGCGGCCGTGGTGGTCGCGGAGGCGGTGCCGCTGCTCGACGGGGTGACGGTGGTCCGCCCGCCGTGGTGCCCGGACAACCTCACCTTCCGGATGCCGGACGCCTTCGTGATCCGCCGGGCCTGACAGAAGTCAGCTCGCGTCCTCGGCCCAGGCCCGCCAGTCGTCGAGCACCCCGTACAGGGCGGGGGTCAGCCAGCCCGGGGCGGACCGGCGGAACACCCCCGGGGCCATCGCGCCGGCGCCCATGGGCACCGTGCCCAGGAGGTTCGGCACCAGGTCGGACAGGTTGAGCCAGTGCACCAGCTCCGGCTCGGCCGGCCAGGCGCCGATCACCACTCCGGCAGGGATGGCCCGGCGTTCCAGCGCCTCGAGGGTGAGCGCGGTGTGGTTCAACGTGCCGAGCCCGGCGCGGGCCACCACGACGGCCGGCGCGCCCAACGACACCGCCAGGTCGGCCGCCGTCCAGGGCTCACCCGACGGCCGTAACCCCATCGGTACGAGCAGCCCGCCAGCCCCCTCCACGAGCACCAGGTCGTGCTTGTCGGTCTCCTCGCGGATCGCGTCGACGGCGGTGTAGAGCTCCAGCGGCGGCAGCTCGGCGACCCGGGCCGCGGTGAGCGGGGCGAGCGGATCCGGGTAGCTGGCCAGGGTCCGGCCGGTGAGCGGGGCGGCCAGCCGGGTCACCGCGTCGACGTCGCCGGGCTCGCCGGTCGCCGTACCGGTCTGGCCCGGCTTGACCACCGCGACCCGCAGCCCGGCGGCCTGTGCGGCGGCCGCGATCGCCGCGGTCACCACGGTCTTGCCCACCTCGGTGTCCGTACCGGTCACCAGCACCGGCCCGGTCCAACCGTTACTCATGACCCCTCCTTCGCTCGCGGCTGCGGGGCTCGCAAACCCGGCTCACTCCTCGCACTCACCGCCGCACACTCCACAATCACGTCCAGCGCCCGCTCGAAATCGGCCCGGGCCACGCCGGCGCTGATGGTCAGCCGGAGCCGGGATCGGCTGTCCGGGGTGGACGGCGGCCGGAAGCAGCCCACCGCGACGCCCCGCTCCCGGCAGGCGGCCGCCCACGCGGTCGCCGCCTCCGGGCCGGACGCGGTCACCGACACCACCGCCGCGTCGGGGGCGGACACGTCCAGCCCGGCCGCGCCCAGCCGGCGGACCGCGAGCGCGGCCCGTTCGGCCAGTTCGGCGCGCAGTCCGTCGCCGGCCCGGGCCAGCCCGACCGCCGCCAGCACGCCGGCGGCCACCGCCGGGGGCAGCGCGGTGTCGAAGATGAACGTCCGCCCGGTCTCCACCAGATGCCGGACGAACTCCGCCGGCCCCGCCACCACCCCGCCGGCTCCACCGAGCGCCTTGGAGACGGTGGCGGTCACCACCACGTCCGGCGCGCCGGCCAGTCCCGCCGCGGCCACCCCGCCGGCCCCGGCCGGGCCGGTGACGCCGAGCGCGTGCGCGTCGTCGACCAGCAGCAGCGCGCCGTGCCGGCGGGCCACCGCGTGCAGCTCGGCCAGCGGGGCGAGGTCACCGTCGACGGAGAAGACCGACTCGGTGACCACCACCGCGGGCCGGCCCGGGGCGGCGGCCAGCGCGGCGGCCAACGCGTCGACGTCGACGTGCGGGGTCACCACGGTCTCCGCGCCGGCGATCCGGCAGCCGTCGATCAGCGAGGCGTGGTTGTGCGCATCGGAGACGAGCAGCGTACGCGGCCGCACCAGGCCCCGGATGGCGGCCAGGTTGGCCAGGTAGCCGGAGGAGAAGACCAGCGCCCGCTCGGTGCCGAGCCAGTCCGCGAGGGCGTCCTCCAGCGCGTGGTGCAGGTCGGTGGAGCCGCGCACCAGCCGTGACCCGGTCGCCCCCAGCCCGTACGCGGACAACGCCCGTGCCGCCGCGGCGGTGACCTCCGGGTGGGTGGCCAGGCCGAGATAGTCGTTGCCGGCCAGGTCGACCACGGCGTCGCCGGCGGCGCGCGGGCGCAGGGTACGGGTGAGCCCCGCCTTGGCCCGCAGGTCGGCGCGGCGGTCGAGCGCCGCCAGCCAGTCCGCCACCGTCCCGTCCCTTCCCGCCGACCATCGCCCCTCGGGCGCTTCCGCCGGGCGAAATTACCACCCGGCCGGGCCGACCCGAGCCTGCCATCGCCGGCCCGGGCACTGCTGGTCGACGCGCTGGTCACCCCCGATGCGGAGCCGATTTCTCCCCGCCCACCGGCCTTGTAGGGTACGAGCCATGCCAGAGATCCTCGACCAGGCGCGGACCCAGGTGCTGGAGAACGGCGTCGGCCTCGACGAGGCCGGTGTCCTCGCCGTGCTCAACCTGCCCGACGCGCACCTGCCTGCCGCCCTCCAGCTCGCCCACGAGGTACGGATGCGCTGGTGCGGCCCGGAGGTCGAGGTCGAGGGCATCGTCTCGCTGAAGACCGGCGGCTGCCCGGAGGACTGCCACTTCTGCTCGCAGTCCGGCCTGTTCACCTCGCCGGTCCGCTCGGTCTGGCTGGACATCCCCGCGCTGGTCGAGGCGGCGAAGCAGACCGCCGCGACCGGGGCGACCGAGTTCTGCATCGTGGCCGCCGTGCGCGGCCCGGACGCCCGGCTGATGAAGCAGATGCGCGAGGGCGTGGCCGCCATCAAGGCCGAGGTCGACATCCAGGTCGCCGCCTCGCTGGGCATGCTCACCCAGGAGCAGGTCGACGAGCTGGTCGGGATGGGCGTACACCGCTACAACCACAACCTGGAGACCTGCCGCTCCTACTTCCCGAACGTGGTCACCACCCACTCGTGGGAGGAGCGCTGGGAGACCCTGAAGATGGTCCGCGAGTCCGGCATGGAGGTCTGCTGCGGCGGCATCCTCGGCCTGGGCGAGACGGTGGAGCAGCGGGCCGAGTTCGCCGCGCAGCTCGCCGAGCTGGACCCGCACGAGGTGCCGCTGAACTTCCTCAACCCCCGACCGGGCACCCCGCTCGGCGACCGTCCGGTGGTGGAGGGCAAGGACGCGCTGCGGGCCATCGCCGCGTTCCGGCTGGCCATGCCGCGCACCATCCTCCGGTACGCGGGCGGCCGGGAGCTCACCCTCGGCGACCTGGGCACCCGGGACGGTCTGCTCGGCGGCATCAACGCGGTCATCGTCGGCAACTACCTGACCACCCTGGGCCGGGCGGCGACCGACGACCTGAAGCTGCTGGACGACCTGAAGATGCCGGTCAAGGCGCTGTCGGCGACCCTGTGAGGTGGCGGTGACCGAGCTTGTCGAGCCCGCGACGGCGCAGCGCTGGTGCGACCGCTGCGGCGAGCCGGCCGACGCCGGCGCGCACGAGGCGTGCGCGGCGGCCCGGGCTTTGGAACCGCCGCGCTACTGCACTCGCTGCCGTCGCCGGATGAAGGTGCAGGTGGTGCCGACCGGCTGGTCGGCGGTCTGCGTCGAGCACGGCGAGATCCGGGGCTGACCAGATGCTGCGCGGGCGGGCGGTGACGTTGCGACCGGCGACGGACGCGGACGTACCCGCCCTCGCGGCGATCCGGGCCACCCCGGAGGTCCGGCGCTGGTGGCGCGGCGGCGACGACCTGGTTGGGGAGATCCGCGCCGACCTGGCCGACGATGAGCTGACCGTCTACGCCATCGAGCACGACGGCCGGGTGGTCGGCGCGATCCAGTGCTCCGCCGAGACCGAGCCGGACTACCGCCACGCCAGCCTGGACATCTTCCTCGACCCCGAGGTACGCGGCGCCGGCCTGGGTGGGGACGCCATCCGCACCCTGGTCCGGCACCTGATCGACGAGCACGGCCACCACCGGTTCACCATCGACCCGGCGGCGGCGAACACCGCGGCGATCCGCGCGTACGCGAAGGTGGGCTTCCGCCCGGTGGGCATCATGCGCCGCTACGAGCGCGGCACGGACGGTCGCTGGCACGACGGCCTGCTGATGGACCTGCTCGCCGACGAGCTGGCCGGCTGAGTCAGCGGTCCCAGATCAGGTGGCCGTCGGGGAGGCGGCGGGCGCCCTCGGCCGGCCGGTGCGGGCTGAGCCGGCCGTCCGGCCTGAGGTGCCGCACCGGGACCCCGTGGCCGAGCACCGTCACGTCGGCGATCAACCGGCGGTGGCAGCGCCACCAGACGCTCTCGCTGCACATCACCGCGGTGGTCCGGCGCGCCGCGTCGGCGAGCACCTCTTCCAGCCCCGCGTCGAACTCGGGCGTCCGGGTGTACGCGGCGTACGCCCGGAACGCCGCGACCCTCCACCAGGTGTCGGGCTCCGGTTCCCCGGCGCGGACGTGCCGGCGGCCGCCGAGGCGGGGCTCCCAGCGGTAATCGATGCCCCGCTCCGGCAGCCAGCGTTCGAGCGCCTCCCGCCGCACGTCCGGGTTGGTCCGGCTGGCCGGGTACCGCCGCACGTCCACCACCAGCGCCACTCCCGCGCCCCCCAGCAACTCCCCCAGCCGCCCCCGATCGGCCGCCCCGTGCCCCACCGTCAGCAACACGAACCCAGCTTGCCCCGAATCTTGGACAATTACCGTCCGCTGGGCGGGAGCGCTTCCATGGAAAACGACAATGCAATGTCAACGTCACCCGTTTGGGAAGACAAGCGTCTCCGCCCATTGCGAGCGGCGGGCCGTCCCATGGCACTTTTCCGTTACGTCGGTACGCCCCGAAATTGGCTCAATCTTGCTTTGTTTCCGTTTTGGGTGCAGTAGGTCGTCCCAGTGCAGGCCGATCGACCGGTGTCGCCAAGGGACGCACCATATGAGAACATGTGCCGTCCCCCTTCCCAATTTCGGAGGATTCCTCATGCCAAAGCGTCGGCACGTGGCGCGCACGGCCTTCACCGCCGCCGCCGCCACTGCCTGCCTCGCCTTCGCCGCTCCGGCCTGGGCCACCGGCAACCCGCACAACCCGCCGGGTGACAACGGCACCGTCAAGATCGACGGCCCGCCCTTCACCGACAAGGTCGACAACAAGCCGCACGTCACCTGCGAGTTCGAGCTGGAGTTCTTCAACTTCGACAAGGACCAGCGGGCGAACCTCACCCTCTGGGCCCAGGCACCGTCCGCCACCCCGAAGGACAAGGTCGTCTGGTCGAAGAAGGACGTGCTGATCAGCGACGACCCGGCGTCCGGCGCGGCGAACGACCACGACGTGGTCATCAAGCTCTCCGCGAACGACCTCGACCTGACCGGGCTGACGCTGCACCCGAAGCAGGGCTACCACCTCAAGCTCGACGTGAAACTGATCGGCGGCAAGTCGTCCGGCGCCAAGAGCAAGGTCTTCTGGCTGCAGCCGTGCGCGTCGTCGAAGCCCGAGAACCCGGGCAAGGAACCCCAGAACCCGGGCGAAGAGTCCCAGAACCCGGGCAAGCCCGGCGGCACCCCGTCGCCGAGCTCCTCGGTGGGCGGCGGTGCCGGCGGTGGCAGCGACAACAGTGGCGGCCTGCCGGTGACCGGCGTGGCGGCGACCAGCGTCGCGCTCACCGGCCTCGCTCTCATCGGCGGTGGCGTCACGCTGATGACGCTCCGGCGTCGGCGCAAGATCACCTTCACCAGCTGACCTGACACGCCAGCCGTGACCGGCCGCCGGACCTCGGTCCGGCGGCCGGTTCGCATGTCCGGGCCGAACTGCCGGGTGGCCCCGGTCGACACCACCCGGAGCTGAATCACATCATTGACAAGTTGCGATCGCTTCTCCGCGTACCCGCAGGTGGGAGCCGGTGTTGGACGGCCGCGACGCCGCGCGGCGGGGGCCAACCGGTGGGCTCGATGTCCTGATATACGAGCGTACGGTTGCCGGCGCGCTCGACCACGCGGGACAGTACGCCTCACCAGCGGTGCCATCGATGCCGCCGCTCCCCGGACAACTCTGAGGAGATCACGATGGCTGCTCTCACACTCGCTGGCGGCACCTCCTGGTCCGACACCCTCGCCCGCGCGGTGGCCGCCGCGCCGGAGGCCTTCGGTACGGCGGCGGACGGCGGCGCCACCCTGCACAACCTGATCGAGGGCGAGTGGCAGGCGGTCGGCACGCCGACGCCGGTCCGCACCCCGGTCGACAACACCGTCCTGGTGAACCTGGCCCGGCTCGACGCCGATGCGGCGCGCCGGGCCGTCGCGCACGCCGCCGCCGCCCACCGGGACTGGGCGCAGACCCCGCTCGCCGACCGCAAGGCCCGGGTCACCGAGGCCCTCGACGCGCTCACCGCCCACCGCGACCTGCTCGCCATGCTGTTGGTCTGGGAGATCGGCAAGCCGTGGCGGCTGGCCTGTGCCGACGTCGACCGTGCCCTGGACGGCGTGCGCTGGTACGTGCAGGAGATCGACCGGATGCTCGCCGACGGCCGCGAGCCGCTGCCCGGCCCGGTCAGCAACATCGCCTCCTGGAACTACCCGATGAGCGTGCTGGTCCACGCCGAGCTGGTGCAGCTGCTCGCCGGCAACGCGGTGATCGCCAAGACCCCGTCCCAGGGCGGCGCGGTCTGCCTCACCGTGGCGCACGCCCTGATGCGCCGCGCCGGGCTGCCCGCCACCCTGCTCTCCGGCGGCGGCGAGGAGCTGTCCGAGGTGCTGGTACGCGCCCCGGAGATCGGCGCGGTGGCGTTCGTCGGCGGCCGGTCCAACGGCGGCAAGGTGGCCGCGGCGCTGCTGGACTCCGACAAGCGGCACTTCATCGAGCAGGAGGGCCTCAACGCCTGGGGTATCTGGAACTTCTCCCAGTGGGACCTGCTCGCCGCACAGCTGAAGAAGGGCTTCGAGTACGGCAAGCAGCGCTGCACCGCGTACCCCCGGTTCGTGGTCCAGCGGGACCTGGTCGACGAGTTCCTCGACATGTACCTGCCGGTGGTCCGCTCGGTCCGGTTCGGACACCCGCTCGCGGTGGACGAGAACTGGCGGGCCGGCGACCCGCTGCCCGAGCTGGACTTCGGCCCGCTGATCAGCGCCGCCAAGGCCGAGGAGCTGCGCCGCAAGGTCGACGAGGCGGTACGCGGCGGCGCGGTGCCGCTGCACCGGGGCAAGCTCGACGGGGCGCCCTTCCTCGACGGGCAGGACACCTCCGCGTACGTGGCGCCGGCCGTGCTGCTCGCCCCGCCCGGCCGGTCCCGGCTGATGCACGCCGAGCCGTTCGGCCCGGTCGACACCATCGTCGTGGTGGACACCACCGACGAGCTGCTGGCCCAGATGAACGCCTCCAACGGCGCACTGGTCGCCTCCCTCGCCTGCGACGACGAGGAGTTGGCCGGCAAGCTCGCCGTCGACCTGCAGGCGTTCAAGGTGGGCATCAACAAGCCCCGCTCCCGGGGCGACCGGGAGGAGCCGTTCGGCGGCCGGGGCGCGTCCTGGAAGGGCGCCTTCGTCGGCGGCGACCTGCTCGTACAGGCGGTCACCGTGGGCGGCGACGGCCGGCTCTACGGCAACTTCCCCGACTACAGCAGCTACCCGGCCACCTGAGGCCATCGGCCAGCGGACCCGGGTGGGGCCCCCGCACCGGGAGCCCCACCCGGGTCCCCGTTGGGCTGGCGGGGCAGCTCGGCCGGGCGTACGCCCAGCGGCACCGTCACGGTCAGCACGCTGCCGTCCCCGTCCACCGAGGTCGGCCGGTCCTGCCGGCGTACGGTGCGCAGTATCGGGGCGTTCTCGGCGTGCACGTGCAGCAGCACGGCGGCGTAGCCGATCCGCTCGGCGTGCCCGAGCAGCCGCCGCAGCAGGGCCGAGCCCAGGCCGCGCCGCTGCCAGTCGTCGCGGACCAGCAGCGCCGCCTCCGCCTCGTCCCCCTCGCCGAGCAGGTTGGCCATCGCCACGACCGGCTCCGCCTCCCCGCCGGAGTCGACCGCGGCGACCAGGGTGAGCCCCCGGGCCGGCTCCAGCAGCCGCCGCAACCGGGCCGGCGACGGCCGGGCCGCGCCGCTCAGGTACCGCCGCTGCCGGCTCCGCTCCGAGCAGGTCTCGTACAGCTCCAGCACAGCCGGCAGGTCGTCCACGGTCGCCGGCCGGACCAGCACCTCGGCCGAGTCGGGCAGCAGCACGGTGATCCGGTCCGCGTCGCGCCGGGCGACGGTGGCGGCCAGCTCCACCAGCGCCTGGGCCCGGGCGTACTCGGCCGGAGTGAAGCTCGGCTCGCGACGGAACAGCTCGTACGACCCGCCGGCCGGGTCGGCCAGCAGCATCGTGGACGCGCCCACCCCGCCGAGCGGCCCGGCCGGGGTCGGCCGCCAGGCCACCGTGTCCGCGCCGAGCAGGGTGCGCAGCGCCTCGCCGGTCGCGTCCGGGTCGCGGACCAGCCGGATGGCCAGGCCGAGCACCCGGGTGGGCTGGTCGGCCAGGCCCCGCGCCTCGCTGCGCGCGACCCAGCAGTCCCGGCCCCGTCCCCGCTCGACGGCCGTCCGCAGGTCGGCCTCGGTCAGTTGGTCGGGCGCGTCGACCAGGAAATCGTCGAGCGCGCCCACCTCAGTGGTGTGCACCTGCACGGTGAGGATGTTGACCCCGCGCAACGCGAGGCTCGCCGTGAGCACCGACAGGTAGCCCGGCCGGTCGTCCACGGTGGCTCGGATCCGCCACAGCGCCATGCCTGCTCCTTTCTACTCGCCACCCGACCCCTGCCACCCGACCCTGCCGCGCGGCTGTTGCGCCGCTGTTGCCCGACGGTGAAGCGGCGGGAACCGGTCACGTGACGCTGGTCACCGGCGGGGCACCGACCAGGTCCAGCCGATCGCCGAGGATCACCGCACCGGCGCGGACGAGTTGGGCGAGCCGGTCCACCTCGGTGGAGTGGAACGCGGCGGCGACGGACGGCTGGGTGTGGTCCCGGGCCACCACCAGTACCAGGCCCGCGCGACCGAACGGCACGACCGCGTAGTGCCGCCCGTCCGGGCCGGTCATCGCGCGGGCCCGCAGCGGGGTCACCCCCGGCAGCCGGGGCGGGACCGGGGCCCGCCAGCTCGCGTACCCGACGGTGGCCTCGCCGGCGGCGCCGCTGCGGGAGGCCCAGTCCAGGGGTACGGCCGCGGCCACCGCCCAGTCCGCGCCGAGCAACCCGGGCACCGCGTCGACCAGCGTGGCGACCCCGTCGGTCGGGTTCGCCGCGATCTGGGCGAGCAGTTCCGCGTCCTGACCCGTGGTGGTCGGCGCGCCGATCGCCCGCCACACCCCGTCCACGGCCACACCGGGGATGGCGGCCAGGCCGGCCAGCAGGCGTTCCACCCGCGCCGCCCCCGGCCACACCACGGTGAAGTCGTCCACCGCCCGGCCACCGAGCCGCTCCAGCACGACCACCTGGACGATGTCGGCGCCGGAGACGCCGAGTGTGCGGGCCACCTGGCCGAGCGTGCCGGGCCGGTCCGGCAGGGTCACCCGAACTCGCAGCAGCATGTCTGATCCCTCCGCTCGGCGGGCCGGCCGTGACGGCCGGCAGGCTGGGACCCAGCCTGCCGGTTGACCATTTCGCCCCGGTTGCAGCGCCATGTCCCGCCGGAAAAACCGCATCCACCTCATCGTGGCGGACCTGGATGCCGAGATCGACCGGCACCGACCTTGACAAGAAAGCTGAGCTGCCATCAACTAACCGGATGACCGATCCGGGCGTCGAGGCGGCGCAGACCCCGGCCGGTCCGGCTCCCCGCGGGCTCGAACTCGACCGGCTCGCCGCGTACCTGGCCACACACCGGCCCGAGCTGGCTGCCGGGCCGCTGTCGGCGCGGCTGATCGCCGGCGGCAAGTCCAACCTGACGTACCTGCTGCGCTGCGGCGGTCGCGAGGTGGTGCTGCGCCGGCCGCCGCTCGGGCACGTGCTGGCCACCGCGCACGACATGGCCCGCGAGCACCGGGTGATCTCCGCGCTGGCACCCACCGAGGTGCCGGTTCCCCGCGCGCTGCTGCTCTGCCCGGACGACGACGTGATCGGCGCGCCGTTCTACCTGATGGAAAAGGTCGACGGCGTGGTCTACCGGAGCCGGTCGCAGACCGACCCGCTCACCGACGGGCAGCGCCGCGACCTGGCCATGGCGATGATGGACACCCTCGCCGCGCTGCACACGGTCGACCCGGCTACGGTCGGGCTGGCCGACTTCGGCCGTCCCGAGGGCTACCTGGCCCGGCAGGTACGCCGCTGGGCCGGCCAGCTCGACCGCTCCCGCAGCCGACCGCTGCCCGGCATCGACGAGCTGCGCGACGCACTCGCCGGCAGCGTGCCCGAGGGCGCGGACGCCGGGCGGATCGTGCACGGCGACTACCGGCTGGACAACCTCCTCGCCGCGGTCGACCCGGTCGCCGTCCGGGCGGTCCTCGACTGGGAGATGGCCACCCTCGGCGACCCGCTGGCCGACCTCGGGCTGCTCCTGACCTACTGGGACGTGCTGGGCGACAGCGACGCCGCCGACGGCAACCCGGTCGCCGACGGCCTCGGCCCGCGCGCCGGCTTCCCCACCGGCGCCGAACTGCTCGACCGGTACGCCGGGCGCAGCGACGTCGACGTCGGCCCGCTGCACTGGCACGTGGCGCTCGGCTGCTTCAAGCTGGCGGTGATCTGCGAGGGAATCCACTACCGGCACACCCTCGGGCAGACGCTCGGCGGGGGCTTCGAGCGGATCGGCGAGCTGGTGGCGCTGCTGGTCGAGCACGGTCTGCACGCGGCCAGGGGGACGTGATGGACTTCGCGTACGACGCCCGTACGGTCGAGCTGCACGACCGGCTCGAGACCTTCCTCGCCGAGTGCGTGTACCCGGCCGAGCCGGTGCACGCCGAGCAGGTCGCCGCGGCCGGCGACCCGTGGGCGCGTCCCCCCGTCCTGGACGAGCTGAAGGCCGAGGCCCGGTCGCGAGGCCTGTGGAACCTCTTCCTCCCCGACCCCCGGTACGGTGCCGGCCTGACCAACCTCCAGTACGCCCCGCTCGCCGAGCTGACCGGGCGCAGCCCGCACCTGGCTCCCGAGGCGGTGAACTGCGCCGCGCCGGACACCGGCAACATGGAACTGCTCGCCGAGTTCGGCTCCGCGGCGCAGCGGGACCGCTGGCTCAAGCCCCTGTTGGCGGGCGAGATCCGCTCCGCGTTCTGCATGACGGAGCCGGAGGTGGCCTCCTCCGACGCCACCAACATCGCCACCCGGATCATCCGCGACGGCGACTCGTACGTGGTCAACGGCCGCAAGTGGTGGTCGTCCGGGGCGATGGACCCGCGCTGCGAGATCTTCGTCGTGATGGGCAAGACCGATCCCGGCGCCGAGCGGCACCGCCAGCAGAGCATGATCCTGGTCCCCCGGGACACCCCGGGCGTGGCCGTCCGCCGGGGCATGACGGTGTTCGGCTACTCCGACGCCCCGCACGGTGGCCACGCCGAGATCGACTTCCATGACGTGCGGGTGCCGGCGGAGAACCTGGTCGGGGCCGAGGGCGTCGGGTTCGCCATCGCCCAGGCCCGGCTCGGCCCGGGGCGGATCCACCACTGCATGCGGCTGATCGGGATGGCCGAGCGGGCCCTGGAATTGCTCTGCCGGCGGGCCCTGGACCGGGTCGCGTTCGGCCGCCCGCTCGCCGAGCAGGGCGTCGTCCGGGAGTGGATCGCCGAGTCCCGGGTGCGCATCGAGCAGGCCCGGCTGCTGGTACTCAAGACCGCCTGGCTGATGGACACCGTCGGCAACAAGGGCGCGCACACCGAGATCCAGGCCATCAAGATCGCCACGCCGGCCATGGCCGAGTGGGTGATCGACAAGGCCATCCAGGCGTACGGCGGGGCCGGCGTCAGCCAGGACACCCCGCTCGCCGCCCTCTGGGCGCAGGCCCGCACCCTCCGCCTCGCCGACGGCCCCGACGAGGTCCACCGGGCCTCCCTGGCCAGGCGCGAACTCCGCCGCCACCCGGGCGGTTGATCATGAAGGTGCTGCACTGGACACAGGCGACACCAACTTCATGATCAACGCGATTGCCCGGGGGTGGGAGGGTCAGGCGGAGGCGCGGTGGATGAGTTTGGTGTCCAGGAGGACGTGGGGGGACGGGAGCTCGTCGCCGCGGATGCGGGAGACCAGGAGACGCGCCATCTGCCGGCCCATCTCCTCCACCGGCTGGAAGACGGTGGTCAGCGGCGGATCGGCCTGCCGGGCGATCGGGGCGTCGTCGAAGCCGACCACCGCGACGTCCTCGGGCACCCGGCGGCCGGCCTCGCGGAGCGCCCGCAGCGCGCCGAAGGCCATCAGGTCGGAGGCGACGAAGACCGCGTCCAGGTCCGGGCAGACCTCCAGCAGCCGGCGCATGCAGGCGGTGCCGCTGCCCTCGCTGAAGTCGCCGTACGCGATCAGGTCCGGGTTCACGTCGAGGCCGGCGGCCCGGACCGCCTCCCGGTAGCCGGTCAGCCGGGCCAGGCCGGCGCCCATGTCCTGCGTACCGGCGATGGTGGCGACCCGCCGCCGGCCACGGGAGAAGAGGTATTCCACCGCCTGCCGGGCGCCGCCGACGTTGTCCACGTCGACGAACCAGGCGTCCTGGGCGTCCGGGAGCAGCATCTGGGCCGGCCGGCCGCCGAGCACGGTGGGCAGGCCACGCTCCTCAAGAAGGGTGGGCAGCGGGTCGGCGTCGTGCAGGGAGAGCAGCAGGACGCCGTCGACGTGCTGGTTGGTCAGGTGGTGCTCGACCCGTTCCCGCTCGATCTGGGACTGCGCCATGGCCAACCAGAGCTGCATCGGGGTCTCCAGCAGCGCGGAGCTGACGCCCCGGACGATGCTGGCGAAGAACGGCTCGGTGAAGACCCGCTCCCCCGACTCGGAGACCACCAGCGCCACCGAGTCGGTCCGCTGGGTCACCAGGGCCCGGGCGGCGCGGTTGGGCACGTACCCCAGCTCGGCGATCGCCGCCTGGACGGCGGCCCGGGCGTCCGGGCTGACCTGGGGCGAGCCGTTGACCACACGGGAGACCGTGCCGCGCCCCACGCCGGCACGGGCGGCGACCGCGTCCAGGGTCGGGCGCCCGAGCGACCGTGTGCGCTGCGTTGTCATCGTTCACTCCTCCGACGTCGAACGGACCCGGCACCTGCTACGGCGTCGGTGCCGCCGCCAGTTACTGCTGGCCCAGCGTCTCTGATCAGCTCAGCGATCCT
>NZ_JBLROA010000084.1:0-19304 GCF_047921505.1 Micromonospora sp. SL1-18
CGGCGAGGCGGCCCGGCTCAAACGGTTGCAGCAACGCCTGTCCCGGTCACTGCGGGTTCACGGCCGTAACCGTGCATCGAAGCGCCGGGACGCGATACGTGCCGAGATCGGCCGGCTCAACGCCCGTATCCGGCACCGGCGGGCCGACTTCATCACGCAGGAAGCCGTACACCTCGTGCGCGACCACGGCCTGGTCGCCGTCGAGCGCCTGCGGATCAAGGACATGACCGCCAGCGCACGAGGAACTGCCGAGCAGCCCGGCCGTAACGTGCGTCAGAAGGCCGGCCTGAATCGGGCCATCCTCGCGAAGGGTTGGGGTGGGTTCCTGCTCAAGCTGGAACACGCCGCCCGCTACCACGGCGCACACATCGAGAAGGTCAACCCCGCGTACACGTCGCAAACCTGCCACGCCTGCAAGCACATCGCCCCGGAATCCCGCGAGAGCCAAGCGGTCTTCCGATGCGTCGCCTGCGGACACCAGGACCACGCCGACGTGAACGCGGCCAAGAACATACTCACCGCCGGGCTGGCGGTAACAGGGCGTGGAGACCTCGGGGTTACCCGGTCTACGAAGCGCCAACCACCCACAAGGCTCGCGGCATGAACACGCCACAGCCACGGGAATCCCCCCGCCCTCAGGCGTGGGGAGGAAGTCAACTTCCGGTTGTCGCAGCCGGCTGGTATCAAGGCTGAAATCAACTGGGTGTACGGAAGAGGACTGTGATGGCGGGCCAGGGTTTGTCCACGGACGAGGTGGCGGGCATTCGGGAGGCGTTGGCGGCGGGCCGTAAGCCGAAGGTGGTGTTCACGGCGGCGGCGGGGCAGGTGGCGGGTCAGCTCGGCCAGGTGGTGGAGTTGACCGATCCGGAGCTTTCCGAGGAGTTCGTGGTGGTGCGGTTCGGCCGCGACGAGTTGCCCTTCTCCCCCGGCGATGTGGAGATCGCGCCGAAGGGGGCGGGCCGCAAGTCGGTGGAGCCGAAGCCGGAGGTCGAGGAGCCGCCGGCGGTTGAGCCGGAGTTCGTGTTGGACACGCCGCGGGTGCCGGCGCCGCGTCAGGAGGAGCCGAAGGTGGAGCGGCAGGCGGAGGCGAAGCCCGCGCGTCGGGCGGTGAAGGCGGCGAAGCCGAAGAGCCCCGCGGGGTTGACGGTGACGTTGGCGTACGCCGACGGTGAGTGGACGGTGGCGGCGCAGCAGGGCGCCAAGGCCCTGGCCAGGCCGTACGTGGTGAAGCCGGCGGAGGCGCTGCGGATGGTGGCGTTGGTGGACGTGCCGGGGGTGCAGGAGGCGGTGGAGCAGATCCTGGCCGCGGAGCGGGCGGAGGCGGAGCAGCAGGCGGAGAAGCTGCGCGCGGAGCTGGCGGAGATCGAGGCGCGGCTGGCGGAGCTGAGCGAGACTCCTTGAGCGGTGAACCTCGGGTCCCCGGCCGAGATCGACTTGGCCGGGGACCGGTCCGGCTGTTCCCCCTATCCGCTCCTCGGCTCGTCGAGTGGGCGACGGTCGGCGAGCAGTACGCCGACCGCGCCCGACGTGGGATCGTGGGGCGGGGCGGCGGGTCGCACCCGCGTCTGGCGCGGTCGGCTGGTCAGAAGTAGTCGTGCAGTTGGGCGGGCCCTCCGGCGGCGAGCAGGTCGAGGGGCTGGGGGTCCTGCCCCGGTGGGCAGTGCAGCAGGCCGGCGTCGGCGACGGAGCGGGCGGTAGCTGCTCCGGTGTACAGCAGGGCGAAGCCGCGTACGGTCAGGTGCAGTTCGGCTTCGGTGGTGACGCGGGCGAGTTGGGCGCCGCCGTCGGCCACCTCGAGTCGCCAGGTTCCGGTGTTCCACTCGGCGAGTTCGTCGTGGAGGGTGAAGTCGACGGTGCCGTGGACGTGGGTGGGCCAGCCGCGGGTGGTGACGCCGCGGGTGATGTCGACGGGCCGGTGCATCCAGATGTCGCGGTGGTGGTCGCGGGTTGCCTCCAGCGGCAGGTGTGCGGTGACGGCGTCGCCGTGGAGCAGCCGCAGGCGCAGGGTCGGGGTGACGCTGGCCCAACTGCTGAGGACGCCGACGAGTTCGCGGGCCGCGTCCGGGGTGATGGCCAAGGCGTCGTGGATGGTGAGGACGGCGTCGGTGCCGTAGCCGCGGCCGCGGTCGAAGCTGGCGTAGCCGACGAGTTGGCCGTCCTGTTCGATGAGGGTGAGACCGTCGAAGGGTAGGGCACCGTCTGCGGCGAGCCGGTTGCGGAAGTGGTCGAACAGGGCGCCCTGGCGGGTGAGCATGCCGTTGCGGTGCTGGGCGACGTGCGCGTAGAGAGCGGTGACGGCGGGCAGGTCGGCGGGGTCGCCGGCCCGGACGCTCAGGTGTGGGGCGGGCGGGTTCCGGGTCAGGGCGGCGGTGGGCAGGTCGACGACGCGCAGGGCGCCGCTGATCTCCCACCCGCAGGAGCGGTAGGGGGCCGTGACGGTCGGGTACAGGGCGCTGACGGCTGCGCCGCGCTCGTGGGCACCGCGCAGCACGGCGGTGAGCATGGCGCGTGCGACGCCACGTCCGCGAGCCTCGGGGGCCACCGCGACGCCACCGACGCCGCAGGCGGGTACCCGGCGCCCATTCCACCACTGGTCGTGGTGCAGGTCGACGGCTTTGCCGATGAGCCGGTCAGTGTCGTCGAAGGCACCGTAGCGGGTCATGCCGGGTGCCGGCGCGGTGGCGTGCGGTGGCGGCTGCGGGTCGGAGCCGAAGGCGAGCCGGCCGAGCTGCCAGGCATCGGTAAGTTCGTCGGCGGTCAGTTCACGGACGGTGGGGCGCATCGGCCCACCGTAGCGGCGTGGATCTTGGTGGTGCCGCTGCTTTCCCGGCAGTCGCCTGGCTGTCCCGGTTGGGGGTCACCATGGGTGGCTGAGCGCGTGTGGGGCCGGTGCTCCTTGCAACGGCCCCACGACTGCGCTCAGTGTTGCGGGATGTTCGCCACGCCGATGCGCTTGCGGAACACCCAGTAGGTCCAGCCCTGGTAGGCCAGCACGATCGGGGTGAACACCACCGCCACCCAGGTCATGATCTTGAGGGTGTAGGGGGTGGAGGCGGCGTTGGTGGCGGTCAGTGTGCCGGCGGTGTCCAGGGTGGACGGGAGCACGTTGGGGAACAGCGCGGCGAACAGGGTGGCCACGGCCAGGGCGATCGCCACGGCGGTGCCGGTGAAGGCCCAGCCTTCCCGGCGTACGCGGGCGGCGGCCAGACCGCCGAGCAGGGCGAGGGCCGCGCCGGCGGCGAGCACGACGGCGGCCGTGCTGGAGCGGATGGTCAGGGTCCAGGTCAGGAAGGCCACCGCGATCACGGCGGTGCCGAGGCCGAGTTTGACGGCGAGGGCGCCGGCGCGGTCGCGGATGTCGCCGGTGGTCTTGAGGGCGAGGAACACCGCGCCGTGGGTGAGGAACAGGCCCAGGGTGGTGAGGCCGCCGAGCAGGGTGTACGGGTTGAGTAGGTCGAGCAGGCCGCCGACGTATTCGTGGTCGGCGGACAGGGGTACGCCGCGCAGGATGTTGGCGAAGGCGACGCCCCAGAGGATCGCCGGCAGCAGGGAGCCGACGAAGATGGCTTGGTCCCAGCGGCGTTTCCAGGAGGCCTCGGGGCGCTTGTGCCGGTATTCGAAGGCGACGCCTCGGGCGATGAGGGCGAGCAGGATGAGCAGAAGCGGCAGGTAGAAGCCGGAGAAGAGGGTGGCGTACCACTCGGGGAAGGCGGCGAACATGGCGCCGCCGGCGGTGATCAGCCAGACCTCGTTGCCGTCCCAGACGGGTCCGATGGTGTTGATCAGGACGCGGCGTTCCCGGTCGTCGCGGCCGAGGACGGGCAGCAGCATGCCGACGCCGAAGTCGAAGCCTTCGAGGATGAAGTAGCCGGTGAAGAGGACGGCGACGAGGAGAAACCAGACGGTGGTCAGTTCCACGGTGGGCTCCGGGGTCAGTAGGCGAAGGTGAGCGGGCGGTCGGCGTCGTCGGTGTCGTCGGGTTGGGGTGCCGGGGTGACGTCGGGTACGCCGGCCTTGGCGTAGCGGATGAGCAGTTTGAACTCGATCACGGCGAGGGTGGCGTAGATCAGGGTGAAGGCGGTGAAGGAGGTGAGCACCTCGGGCAGGGTGACGCTGCGGGACACGCCGTTGCGGGTGAGCATCTCGCCGAAGACGATCCACGGCTGGCGGCCCATTTCGGTGAAGATCCAGCCGAAGGAGTTGGCCAGCAGCGGCAGCACGGGCATGACGAGGCCGGCGCGCAGCAGCCACTTGCTGTGGGGGGTGCGGCCTTTGCGTTGGCTCCAGAGGACCAGCAGGGCGATCGCGGCGGCGGCGAGCCCGAAGCCGATCATGAAGCGGAAGCTCCAGTAGGTGACCGGGATGATCGGGGTGTAGCTGCCTGGGCCGTACTGGGTGGCGTACTGGGCCTGCAGGTCGTTGATGCCGTGCACGGTGCCGTTGGGGTCGCCGGTGCCGAGGAACGACAGCAGGTACGGGATCTTGAGGGCGAAGACCTCGCGGCTGCCGTCGAGGCTGCCGACGGTGAGTACGGAGAAAGAGGCGGGGCTCTCGGTGGTGTAGAGGCCCTCGGCGGCGGCCATCTTCATCGGCTGCACCTCGGTCATGATCTTGCCTTGGATGTCGCCGGTGAGCAGCACCAGGGCGGAGGCGAGCAGGACCACCCAGGAGCCGAACCTGGCGGCGAAGCGGTAGGCGTCGGCGTCGGCGCTGTCGCGGTGGCGGATGACGTGGTAAAGGCTGACGGCGACGATGAGCGACCCGGCGACCAGGAACGCCCCGGCGAGGGTGTGCGGGAAGGTGATCAGGGCGACCTTGTTGGTGAGGACGGCGAGGAAGTCGGTCAGTTCGGCGCGGCCGGTGGTGGGGTTGATCCGGTAGCCGACCGGGTTCTGCATGAAGGAGTTCGCGGCGAGGATGAAGTAGGCGGACAGGTTGGTGCCGATGGCGGCGGCCCAGATGGTGGCCAGGTGCAGGCGCTTGGGTAGGCGGTCCCAGCCGAAGATCCACAGGCCGATGAAGGTTGATTCGAGGAAAAAGGCGACCAGGGCCTCGATGGCCAGGGGTGCGCCGAAGATGTCGCCGACGAAGCGGGAGTAGTCGCTCCAGTTCATGCCGAACTGGAACTCCTGCACGATGCCGGTGACCACGCCCATCGCGAAGTTGATGAGGAAGAGCTTGCCGTAGAACCTGGTGAGTTTCAGGTACCGCTCGTTGCCGGTGCGGTGCCACAGGGTTTGGAGGATGGCTACCAGGATCGACAGGCCGATGGTCAGTGGTACGAAGAGAAAGTGGTAAACGGTGGTGACACCGAACTGCCAGCGGGCGACGTCCAACGCGTCCACCTGAAACCCCCAGCCGTGCATACTACGAGACGTAGTAAATACTACCCTGCGTCGTAGAAGGGTCGGCAGGGCCGGGGGGCCCGACCCGACCCGGGGCCAACGACCCTGATCTCCTCTGCCGTACGGCCGGGATCGGGTCCCCGGCCCACCCTGTGGCGTGCGACCATCCACGACTGATGAACACGACCCCCTGGCGAGCGCCGCTGCTGTGGCGTACCGCGCAACTGCTCGCGCGCGGCGTCGTCGGCCTCGTCGCCCGCCTGGAGGTCACCGGCGACGTGCCGGCCGAGCTGCGCCACGGGCCGCTGATCCTGGCCGCCAACCACATCAGCCCGTTCGATCCGTTGGTGCTCGCCGCCGCCTGCCGGGCGCGCGGCGTCGCGCCGCGGATCATGGCCACCGGCGGGCTGTTCCGTGCCCCCGTGATCGGATCGCTGATGCGCCGCGCCGGGCACATCCGCGTCGACCGGGGCACCAGCTCCGTACACCAGTCACTGGACATCGCCGCCGGGGCCGTGGCCGGCGGCTCGGTGGTGCTGCTCTACCCGGAGGGACGGATCGGGCTGGACCCCGGGATGTGGCCCGAACGGGGCAAGACCGGAGCCGCTCGGCTCGCCTTCGCCAGCGGCGCCCCGGTCATCCCGGTTGCCCAGTGGGGCTCCCACGAGGTGCTGCCGTACCGGGCACCCAAGGGTCTGCTGGGCGGTGTCGCCCGGGCGCTCGTCCGGCGGCCGGTGATCCGGGTGCACTTCGGCACCCCGGTGGTGCTGAGCCACCTGAACCCCGGTACGCCCGGAGCTGCCCGGCGGGCCACCGATCGGATCATCGACGCCATCACCGACAACCTCGCACCGCTTCGCCCCGACGAACCGTACTGGCCCCGCCACGTCGACCCCGGCCGCCCGGCCGACCCGGCCCGGCGCCACCACCGTCGGCCGGCGGGCGGTTGACCGGCCCGGCGCGCCGCGGCGAGTGGGCGCAGATCCCGGAAAGCGTGGCCTTCGGCCGCGTCGAGGCCACGCCTTTCCGGGAATCTGCGGGAACCTTGCGCCCGGGCGTGGGGTGTAGAAGGTCAGTCGCGGGCGGACAGCCGGGCGTCGAGCGAGGCCAGGTCGGGCACGAACCACACGTGGTCGTGACGGTTCGACTCGGCCACCAGGGCGCGTAGCGCCGAGCTGGCCGCGAGATGCGCGCTGATGTCCCCGACGACGACCAACCGCAGCCGATAGCTAACGAACTTCTGCATGACCTCCCCGGCGAAGCGAGTGCCCAGGGTGAAGAAGCTCGGGTCGAGCCGGCCGGCGGGTACGGCGACCACCTCGGCGCCGGCGAAGGCCGCGCCGATCAGGTCGAGGGCCTGCTCGGTGGTGGCCACCGGCGGCCCGGCCGGGTCGCAGACCAGCACCGGCACGCCGGCCCGCTCCTGGATCAGGTCAGGCATCGCGCACCTCCCCCGCGAGCAGGCCGTTGTCGCCGCGCAGGACCGCGTCGACCAGGTGCAGCAGGTCGGCGGTCGCGGCGGCGTCACCCAGGATCACGAGTTTCATGCGGTGGCGCTCCTCGTCGTGGACGGTCTGTACGCGCAGCGGGCGCGCGGGGTCGTGGCCGGTGTTGACGGCGGCGAGCACCAGGGTGGCGAGCCGGTCGGCGGCGAGCCGGTCGACGCCGTCGACCTGCACGATGCTCGACACCTCCAGCGCCGGTGCACGGTCCGGCGCTGGAGGTGCGGGCCGGCCGGTGAGCGCGTCGAGGTCGGCCCGGGCGATCCGGTACTGCTTGCCGATCCGCACCGCGCGCAGCCGACCGGCGCGGATGTAGCCGCGCACGGTACGCACGTGCAGGTCGAGCAGCTCGGCCACCTGCTCGACCGAATACAGGTCACTACTCATCGTTCCCTATCGTACGCATGATGGGGAATGATAGGGAAGTTGGCCGGCTTGACGTCGGCCGGTCACCCGGACGCCACCCGCGCCCGGCGTACTTCCCGCGTGCAGCGCCGCAACGGCTACCTCGACGCCCCCGCGCCGCTGGCCTTCGCCCATCGCGGTGGCGCGGCCGACGGCGACGAGAACACCGCCGCCGCGTTCGCCCGGGCCATCGCCCTCGGCTACCGGTACGTGGAGACCGACGTGCACGCCACCGCCGACGGCGTGCCGGTGATCTTCCACGACGCCACCCTGCACCGGGTCACCGGCGAGCGGGGGCGCATCGCCGAGCTGCGTTGGGCCGACCTGGCCTCGGTACGCGTCGGCGGCGCCGCCGTCGTCCCCCGCCTCGACGAGGTCCTCGCCGCCTGGCCGGAGGTCCGGTTCAACATCGACGTCAAGGCCGACGGCGGCGTCGAGGCGACCGTCGACGCGGTCACCCGGGTCGGGGCCGGCGAGCGGGTGCTGCTCGCCTCGTTCAGCGATGCCCGGCTGACGCGGCTGCGCGCCCTGACCGGGCCGAAGGTCGCCACCAGCCTCGGCATGCGTGGGGTGGCCCGGTTGCGGATGGCATCCCTGCACGGGCGGGCTCTGCGGCTGCCCCCGTCCGTGGTCGCCGCCCAGGTCCCCGTCCGGTACGGGCGTATCCCGGTGGTCGACCGGCGGTTCGTCGCGTACTGCCACCGGCTCGGGTTGCAGGTGCACGTCTGGACCATCGACGAACCCGCCCAGATGCACGACTTACTTGATCTCGGCGTGGATGGCATCATGACCGATCACGTCGGAGTGCTCCGCGACGTCTACCGCAGCCGCGGCCACTGGGCCGCCTGACTCGGAGGAACCCGATGGCCGAAACGGTCGCCCCCGCCGTCGCCGAGCCCGCCCAGCCCGGCAGCACCCGCCGCGAACGCACCGGCTGGTACTTCTACGACTGGGCGAACTCCGCGTTCCAGACCACGGTGATCACGGTCTTCCTCGGCCCGTTCCTCACCACGGTCACGAAGCTTGCCGCCGGCTGCGAGCTGGGCGCCGACAGCTGCGGCGGGTACGTGCACCCGCTGGGCATCCGGGTCTCCCCCGGCTCCTACTACCCGTATCTGGTCTCGCTGTCGGTCCTGCTCACCGTCTTCGTGCTGCCGGTGATCGGGGCGGTCGCGGACCGGTCGATGCACAAGAAGCGGCTGTTGGCTCTGGCCGCGTTCATCGGCGCCGGGGCGACCATCGCGTTCGCGTTCGTCACCGGCGAGCGGTACCTGCTCGGCGGGGCGCTGTTCCTGATCGCCAACATCGCCTTCGGCGCGGCCATCGTCGTCTACAACTCGTTCCTGCCGCAGCTCGGCGGACCCGACGAACGCGACACCATCTCCAGCCGCGGCTGGGCCGTCGGCTACCTCGGCGGCGGGCTGCTGCTCGCGCTGAACCTCGTCGCGGTCAGCATGCTGAGCGAGGAGGGCAACCCGCAGCGCACCCTGGACCTGGCCCGGTGGTCCATCGTCTCGGCCGGGGTGTGGTGGGCGGTGTTCACCCTGGTGCCGCTGCGCTGGCTGCGGGAGCACTCCACCGTGGAGGCGCTGCAGGGCAGCGGCAGCGGCGGCGGCAACGTGCTCACCGACGGATTCCGGCAGCTCGGCCGCACCCTGTGGGAGATCAGGACATACCCGTTGACGCTGTTCTTCCTGCTCGCCTTCCTGGTGTTCAACGACGGCATCCAGACCGTCATCACCCTGGCCAGCCAGTACGGCACCGAGGAGTTGCGGTTGGAGCAGAGCACCCTGATCGTGACGATCCTGCTGGTGCAGTTCCTCGCCTTCGGCGGGGCGCTCGCCCTCGGTGCCCTGGCCCGGCGTATCGGCGCGTGGAAGACGGTGCTGCTGTCGCTGGTGCTGTGGACGGCGGTGATCGTCGCCGCGTTCCGGCTGCCCGCCGAGGCGCCGCTGCCGTTCATGATTCTCGGCGGCTGCATCGGGCTGGTGCTCGGCGGCAGCCAGGCGCTGAGCCGGTCGCTGTTCAGCCAGCTCATCCCTGCCGGCAAGGAGGGCGAGTACTACGGCTTCTACGAGATCAGCGACAAGGGCACCAGCTGGCTCGGACCGCTGGCCTTCGGGCTGGTGTTCCAGCTCACCGCCTCGTACCGGGTGGGTCTGGTCTCCCTGCTGATCTTCTTCGTGGTCGGGTTCGCGCTGCTGGCCGCCGTGCCGATGCGCCGGGCCATCGTCGCGGCCGGCAACACCCCGCCCCGGGTGCTCTAGGCGGCTGCGTGCATCGGCATGATCAAGGGCGGTCGATCGACTAGGCTGCCCGGACGTGACCGACGACGCCGCTGCCGCCCCGACCTGCCTGGCCCGGCCCCGCCCGGGCCCCGGCGACGACCGTCGCGGCGGCTGTGCCGCCGCCCGCGGCGTTGACGGGCGGCCGCTGCACGCCGCCGCGCTGAAGTTCTTCTGGGGGCCGATGGACTGTGGCAAGTCCACGATGGCCCTGCAGATGAACTACAACCACGCCCGGCAGGGCCGCCGTGGCCTGGTCACCACCCGCATCGACCGCTCGCTCGGCCCGCAGGTCACCACCCGCATCGGCCTGGCCCACTCCGCCATCGAGGTCACCGACGACCTCGACCTGCGCGACCTGGTCCGCGACGCCCTCTCGCAGGCGATCCGCGTCGACTACCTGATCTGCGACGAGGCGTCCTTCTACAACCTGGACCACGTCGAGCAGATGGCCGAACTGGTCGACGAATACGACGTCGACGTGTACGCGTTCGGCCTGGCCACCGACTTCCGGTCCTGCCTGTTCCCCGCCGCGCAGCGGCTGTTCGAACTCGCCGACGAGGTGGCCCGCATCCAGGTCGAGGTGCTCTGCTGGTGCGGCCGGGAGGGGCTGCTCAACGCCCGGGTCGTCGAGGGGCGGGTGGTTCGCGAGGGCGCGCAGGTCGTCATCGGCGACACCGTGGACAGCGCCGACGTGCGCTATCAGGTGCTCTGCCGCCGGCACTACCGCTCCGGTGATCTCGGCCCGCGCGGCTGAGGTCAGAACGGGTCCCCGCAGACCCGCCACTTGCCGTCCTCCTGCACGATCGGCAGCGTCCGGTCCTCGCTGGCCCCGCCGTCGCGGGTCAGCCGCACCTTCACCGTGGCGCGCGGGATGCCGCGCTGGGTGGCCACCGACACGTCGGTGATCTCGTAGCCGCGCACCTGCGGCGGGGTACGCACCCAGCTGCCGAAGCCGACCGCGCTCCACTTGCTGCGCGCCTGCCGGCACAGCTTGTCGTACGCCTTGTCGGTCTCGCCGGCGGCGACCTCGTGGAGGAAGTTGTCGGCGGTCTCCCGCACCGGGCCGTTGGCCCGCCACAGCACCTGCACGTTCCACAACGCCAGGCCGGCCACTCCGATCAGGCACACGCCGAGCCCGAGGCCGCCGAACAGCAGGCTGGCGCGTCCCGGCCGGACCCGCCGGGCCGGCCTGTTCCACTCCTGCTTCTTGCCCATCACCTAGACGGTAGGCAGCGGCACCGGCGGCGCGCAGGAAGTTGCCCCCTGTCGCCGGTGCGACCGGATCGATTACCGTCGGCGCACACCCTCTAACGAGGAGCCACGGATGACCCGCTACGTGCAGCCGGTGCCCACTCCCGACGACCCGTACACCGCGGACCCGTTGCTGCGGTCCTGGCTGGATCGGCACCTCGGCCCGGCCGGGCACGCCGCCGCGAAGGGCCGGCTCGCCGACCTGGCCGCCGACGTCACCGGGCCGCTGCGGGCCGCGCACGCCGACGCCGAGGCCCACCCGCCCGCCCTGGTCCGCTACGACCCGTGGGGCGCCCGCGTCGACCGCATCGACACCTCCGCCGGCTGGCAGGTCCAGCGGGCCGCCGCCGCCCGGCACGCCGTGGTCGCGCTGCCCTACCTGGAGTCCGCCCGCGCCACCTGGGGGGCCGCCGCCCGGGTCGTCCAGCACGCCCTGCTGCACCTGTACGCCCCGGAGTCGGCCACCTTCTCCTGCCCGGTGGCCATGGCCGACGGCGCCGCCACGCTGCTCAGCCTCCCCGAGGTCGACGGCGGCGTCCGTGACGCCTGGCTGCCCCGGCTGATCTCCACCGACCCGGACACCGCGATCGTCAGCGGGCAGTGGATGACCGAGTCGCAGGGCGGCTCCGACCTGTCCCGCTCCGGCACCATCGGCCGGCCCGCTGCCGACGGGTCGTGGCGGCTGACCGGGGAGAAGTGGTTCTGCTCCGCCGCCGACGCGCCGATGGCTGTCACGCTCGCCCGACCCGACGGTGCCGGCCGGGGAAGCCGGGTCCTCGCGCCGTTCCTGGTGCCCCGCTACGCCGCCGACTCGCCCCTGGCCGGCGCCACTGTTGCCGCCGACGCACCGGCGCCCGGGGTGACCGTGCACCGGCTCAAGGACAAGCTGGGCACGTGGGCGCTGCCCACCGCCGAGATCGGGCTGCGCGACGCGTACGCGCTGCCGCTCGGCGACCCGGCGGTGCCCGGCCTGGTGCGGGCGATGAGCCTGGTGGTGGTGACCCGGGTGCACAACGCCTGCGCCGCCGCCTCCGGCATGCGCCGCGGCCTCGCGTACGCCCGCGCGTACGCGCAGGCGCGGCAGGTCGCCGGCGGCCGGCTCGCCGAGTCGCCGCTGCACCGGGCCACCCTCGGCGCGCTCGCGGTCGACGCGGCCGGCGCGTTCGTCCTCGCCGGGCACGCGTTCGCGTTGCTCGGGCGGGTCGAGGTGGGCGGCGACCCGGACGCCGCGGCCGAGTTACGGGTGGTGGCGCCGCTGGCCAAGCTTGCCACCGGGCGGCTGGCCGTGGCCTCCGCCAGCGAGTACGTGGAGGCGTTCGGCGGTGCCGGCTACGTCGAGGACACCGGGGTGCCGCGGCTGCTGCGCGACGCCCAGGTGCTGCCGATCTGGGAGGGCACCACCAACGTGCTCGCCCTGGACGTGCTGCGCGCGCTCACCCGGGAGCACGCGGGCCCGTCGCTGCTGCGCCGGCTCGCCGAGGCCGTCGACCTGGCCCGCCCGCTCTCCCCCGCCCTGGCCGACACCCTGGCCGCGGTCACCGACGAACTGCGGGCCCGCCTCGGTGAGGTCGCCGACGACCCGACCGCGGTCGAGGTGGTCGCCGGGGCGCGCGGGCTGGCGCTGCGGGCGGCGTACGCGTTGACCACTGCGCTGCTGGTGGAGCACGCGGCGTGGGGCGACGAGCAGGCCGAGGTGGCGGCCCGGCTCTGGGCGCGGCGGCGGCTGCGGCACGAGGACACCGCCGCCGACGCCCACCGGCACCTGGATCTGCTCTGCTGAGAAGATTGGCCCGGGTACCTGCCAGAGGATGTCAGGATCTGCCGACAGGATGGGCGGCATGACAGTGCACGCCGACCTCGCGATGGTCAACCTGGACAGCTCCGACCCGGCCGCCCACGCCGCGTTCTACTCCCGTGCCCTCGGCTGGGAGATCACCCACAGCCAGGCCGAATACGCCATGATCAGCAAAGACGGGACGTCGATCGGCTTCGGCCTGGTGGACGGGTACGCGCCGCCCGCCTGGCCGGACGCCACCGGCGGCAAGCGTTACCACCTGGACCTGTACGTCGACGACGTGGCGGTGGCGGAGAAGGAACTCCTGGCGGCCGGCGCGACGAAACCCGAGTTCCAGCCGGGCGGCGAGCGGTGGACCGTGCTGCTCGACCCGATCGGCCAGCCGTTCTGCATCTGCCCCCGCCCGCAGGGCTGACCACGGGCCGGCTCGCCGGGCGCGCGGCCCGCCCGGCGAGCCGGCGCACCAGCTCGATGCCGACGGCTACCGGGCGATGACCACGGTCTGGAAGCCGGCACGGGTCGCCGTTCAGCCGTGGGTGTCGAGCGGGACGTGCAGCGAGAGGTGCGAGGACAGGGCGCGGAGGAAGTCCGGGGCGTCGAAGACCGCGCCGGCGGAGGCGACGCCGGCGGTCCTGGTCCGGCCGGTGAGGATGCGGTCGACGGCCTCCACCGCGAGCGGCGCGCTGATGGCGTAGATGTCCTGACCGGCGGCGACCACGCGGCGTTCCGTGCCGCCGGAGCGGACGAGGACGTCAACGACGAAGGTCTGCGCGGAACGGCCGTGCTTGTCGACGGCGGCCGGTGCCGAAGCGTCGGGAGCGGTCAGGTCCGCGGCCGCCTTGGCGGTCATGTAGGTGCGCACCTCGGGGACGGCCAGGTGGCTGGGAACGGTGACGACGTCGGCCATGGTGAACTCTCCGATGACGCTCTGGGGGCCGAGCGGAGCCGGGAAGGGCCACTCCAGGGTCGGCAGAGCCTCGTCGTGGTATTCCAGCCGTCCGCCGGTGTAGCGGACACGGCGGCCACCCCGTCGCCGCCCCGAGACCGCGCCCGAAGCGAGCGTTCCGCCGGTGGGGTGCCAACTGCTCAGTCCGTAGGCGATGTGCGCCTCGTCCGCCGCCGTCCAGTCGCCCATCGCGGTGGTGACCAACAGGTCGCCGAGGCCGCCGAAGAAGGCCATCGCCGGGACCACCACGATGCCCGCGGCGCGGGCGCGCTCCGCGAAGTGCGCGAACGTGTCAAGGTTCGCCTCGATCTCGGCCGCCACGTCGACATACGGGATGCCGGCGCGCAGCGCCGCCTCGACCAGCGGGGCGGCGGTCGTGACGAAGGGCCCGGCGCAGTTGATCACGGCGGCCGCGCCGTTCAACGCGCGGTCGAGCGAGGGCGGATCGTCGACCGATGACTGTCGCGCCTCGAGCCCCGGTTGGGTCAGCGCCAGTAGCTTGTCCTGGTCGCGGCCGAGGAGCAGCGGGATATATCCGCGCTCGCGCAACTCCGCGACCACGAACCGCCCGGTGTGCCCGTAGGCGCCGAACACCGCCACGTTCCGACCCGATCCCATGCCTGCTCCCGCGTGCTCGAAGTGATCCACTGCGGAAATCCTGTCCCCATTGGCCATCGGTGCCTAGTGTCCGGAACGACACGACCCATACAATTCCCGACATGAGCTGTATCCCGCGCTCCGTCGCGGTCGCCGCTACCGAGGGGATGCTGCACTTCGAGCTGGCCCTGGCGTACGAGGTCTTCGGCTCCGCCCCGGCCGCCCTGCCAGGTCCCTGGTACGACGTCAGGGTGTGCGGCACGCACGCCGTCCGGGTCGGCCGGTTCCTGCTGGAGCCGGACTGCGGGATCGACCGGCTGGCGCACGCCAACACCGTGATCGTTCCCGCCTTGACCGACGTCGACGAGGACCCGCCGGCCGACCTGGTCGAGGCGGTACGCGCGGCCCACGAGTCGGGCGCGCGGGTGGTCTCCCTGTGCACGGGCGTGTTCGTGCTGGCCGCCGCCGGCCTGCTGGACGGGCTGCGCGCGACCACGCACTGGGCCCACACCGAGGAACTGGCCGCGCGCTACCCCCGGGTAAAGGTCGACCCGGACGTGCTTTACGTCGACAACGGCAGCGTACTCACGTCCGCGGGCAAGGCCGCAGCGATGGACCTGTGCCTGCACCTGGTCCGCCGCGACCACGGCTCAGCGATTGCCAATGTGGTCGCCCGCCGCCTGGTCGTGCCGCCCCACCGGGCCGGTGGCCAGGCCCAGTTCGTCACCACACCGGTGCCCGCCCAGGACGGCCATCCCCTGGCCGAGCTGCTCCCCTGGGTGATGCGGCGGCTGGACCAGCCGCTCACCGTGGAGGACCTGGCCCGGCAGGCGAACATGAGCTCGCGCCACCTGGCCCGCCACTTCCGCTCGGTAACCGGCACCACCCCGCTGCAATGGCTGCTGACGCAGCGGATCCGGCGCGCGCAGGAGCTGCTGGAAACCACGGACGACAGCGTCGACACCATCGCCTCGGCCGCGGGCATGGGCACGGCGACGACACTGCGCCGCCACTTCCACCGCACGATCGGCGTACCGCCGGACGCCTACCGCCGCACGTTCCGGGCGTGACACTGCGGCCCTCGCCTTGACGGCTCTCGGCCGTCTCATCAGCCGAAGGGACGCCAGCGTGAACCGGACTATCCGCGGCGGCGGGCGCGGGCGGCCCAGATGACATACGCGGGATCGCGGTCGAGGTTGTGCCGGTCCCGGTCGTAGCGGCGGGTGGTGCGCGGGTCGGCGTGCCCCATGGCGTCCTGCACGTCCTCCAGCGGCACTCCCTCGGCACGGGCGGTGGTGGCGAACGCGTGCCGCAGCGAGTGCGGGGACAGCTTCGCCCAGGCGGGGATGCCGGCAGCCTGGGCGAGCCGGCGGACCAGCCGAAACACCGAATGCCGGTCCAGCCGGGCGCCGGTGGCGGTGACCAGCAGCGGCCCGGCCAGCTCGGGCACGGTCACCTGCTGCGCGGCGGCCCGGGCGGCCAGGTAGGCGTCGACAGCGTACACGGTGCCGGGGGTGAGCGCCCGGCGGCGTACCTTGCCGCCCTTGCCGACGAACCGGACGCTGCGGTGCCCCCGCTCGGCACCCAGGTCGGTCAGGTTCAGCGAGATCAGCTCGCCGACCCGCAGCCCGAGGTCGGCCAGCAGCGCGATGGTGGCCCGGTTGCGGGAGGCGGTCGGGCCGGTGTCCGCCTCGGCGGCGGTGAGCAGCGCGTCGACCTCCTCCGGGGTCAGGCCGACGGTGGCGGAGTGGTCCCGGTCGACGCGGGGACGGTCGGCGGCGGCCACCGGGTTGGCCTCCACCGCGCGCAGCTTGACCAGGAAGTCGTACCAGCTGGACAGGGCGGACAGGCGGCGGGCGACGGTGGCCGGGGTGAGCGGTCGACCGCTGCGCACACCCAGCGTGGCCTCCAGCTCACGACCGTAGGCGTTGACGTCGAGGAAGGTGGCCCGCAGCGGGTCGAGGCCACGCCCGGCACACCAGCTCAGCCAGCCGCCGACATCCCGCCGGTACGCGTCGCGGGTGTGCTCCGACAGCCGCCGGTTACGCAGCCACGCCTCGGTGAAGTCGGCCGGCCCGTTGGGCAGCGCGGGACGGGCCGGCCCGCGCGGCAGGACCTCGGAACGCAGCATGCGAGAAAGCTTCTCAGCCGGTGGGGCGGAGTGCGACGAGGCGCGCCCATGAAGATCAGATCGTCTCCTCCACCAGCCGGCCGTCGGCGATCCGCCAGCGCCGGTCGAAGCCCACCGCCTCGGCGAACCACGTGTCGTGGCTGACCATCACCACCGTGCCCCGGAACTCGCGCACCGCCGCCTCGACCACGTCGAGCGAGTCGAAGTCCAGATAGTTCGTGGGCTCGTCCAGCAGCAGCACCCGGGCGGGGCTGTTCACCATGACCGCGAGCAGCAGCCGGCGCAGCTCGCCGGCGGACAGGGTGCGCAGCCGCGCGTCCCACTGGTCCGGCCCGAACAGGTAGCCGTCGAGCAGGCGCTCCGCGTCGTCGACGTACACCGGCACCTGGGAGCGGAAGTAGTCCACGACGGTGACGTCGGTGCGCAGCGCGTCGTGGGTCTGCGGCAGCAGCGCGACGCCGGTCGCGCCCTCGACCCGGCCGGCGTCCGGGTCGCGCCGGCCGGCGAGGACCCGCAGCAGGGTGGTCTTGCCGGCCCCGTTCGGGCCGGTCAGCAGGATCCGGTCGCCGCCACGCGCGCCCAGCTCGGCCCGCTCCAGCAGGATCCGGCCGCCGGCGATCAGGGTCAGGTCGCGGGCCCGCAGCACCTCGGCGTCCGCGGGCGGCCCCTGCGGGAACGCCAGCGCCAGGGCCGGTCGGGTACGCGGCTCCGCCAGCCAGCGCACCGACGCCATCTGCCGCAGCAGGCGCCGCTCCCGGGCCTTGGCCTTCTTCGCCACCTTCTTGGCGTAGCGGCGCTGCTGGTCGGCGCCGAGGCCACTGCGCACCGACTCCTCCACCCCGCGGGCGTGGTCCTTGGTGCGTTCGATGTCGGCCAGCCAGCGGCGCTGGTCCTTCTGTTGAGCCTCGTAGTCCAGCAGCAGCCGCTGCCAGCGGCGCAGCTTCTCGGCCCGGTAGTCGGTGTATCCGCCCGGGTAGGTCTGCGGCTCGTCGTGGATGCCGTCCAACTCGACGATGCGCTGCACGGTCCGGTCGAGGAACGCCCGGTCGTGGCTGACCACCAGCACCCCGCCGGGGAACCCGGCGAGCCAGTCGCCCAGCCAGGCGATCCCGTCGGCGTCGAGGTGGTTGGTGGGTTCGTCGAGCACCAGCAGGTCGGGGGCGTCGAGCAGCACCCGGGCCAGGGTGAGCCGGGCCTGCTCGCCGCCGCTGACCCGGTGCAACGGGGTGCCGTCGGCCAGGTGGTCGACGTCGAGGCGCTGCCGGACCTCGGTGAGCCGGGCCTGCGCCCGCCAGCCGTCCAGCGCCGCCCACCGGTCCTGCGCCCCCCCGTACGCGTCGAGCGCGGCGGTGTCGCCGTCGGCGAGCCGCCGTTCCAGCTCGCGCAGCTGTCCGGCGAGGGGGTGCAGCTCGCCCAGGCCGGCGGAGAGGAACTCGCCGACCGTGGCGGCCGGGTCGGGCACCTGCTGCGCGAAGTAGCCGACGGTGGTGCCAGGGGCGCGTTCGACGTGCCCGGACGAGGGTGGTTCCTCGCCGATCAGCACCCGCAGCAGGGTCGACTTGCCCACCCCGTTCGGGCCGACCAGGCCCACCCGGTCGCCGGCGTTGACGATCAGGTCGAGGCCGGTGAACAGGGGTTCGGAATCGTAGGACTTGCTGACCGAGACGGCTTTCAACATGGACGATCCTCCGCGGGACGACGGGCGGGACCGCGGCCGGTACGGCGGCGATCGGTGACCGTGGCGGCGGGCGCTACGCCCGGCCGCATCCTCGCGGATCACATGTTGGCGGTCGACTCCTACGGGTCGGCGTCGCTGTCAAGGGCGACTCTGCCAGCCGGCCGGCCGGCCCGCCAGCGGTTTTCCGGTCCGGGATACCGTCGGCGGGTGCGTGCCAGCCGCCTGGTCTCCCTGCTGCTGCTCCTGCAGACCCGGGGGCGGATGACCGCCCAGGAACTCGCCGACGCCCTGGAGGTCTCCGTCCGGACCGTCTACCGGGACGTCGAGTCGCTCGGCGCCGCCGGCGTGCCGGTGTACTCCGACCGCGGCCCGGCCGGCGGGTACCGGCTGCTGGAGGGCTACCGGACGCGGTTGACCGGGCTGACCGCCCCGGAGGCAGAGGCGCTGTTCCTGGCCGGACTACCCGAACCGGCCGCCGAGCTGGGTCTCGGGCCGGTGGTGGCCGCCGCCGAGCTGAAACTGCTGGCCGCGCTCCCCGACGAGCTGGCCGACCGGGGCGGCCGGATGCGGCAGCGGTTCCACCTGGACGCGCCGGGCTGGTTCCGGCACCCCGAGCCCATCCCGCACCTGGCTGCCCTGGCCCGGGCCGTGTGGGAGGACCGGATGGTGGAGATGCGCTACCGGCGCTGGCGGGCCCCCCGTGAGGTGACCCGGGTGGTGGCCCCGCTGGGTGTGGTGCTCAAGGCGGGCCGCTGGTACCTGGTGGCCCGCTGCGGCGACCAGCTGCGCACGTACCGGGTCGGCGCCGTGCTCGACCTGGCGGTACGCGACGAGCGCTACGAGCGGCCGGCCGACTTCGACCTGGCCGGATACTGGCGGGAGTGGACGCAGCGGTACGAGCGGGACGTCTACCGGGCCGAGGCCCGGGTCCGGATGACCGTCGCAGCGCTGGAGTTCACGGCGTACGTCTTCCCGCCGGAGATGAGCCGGGCGGCCCGGGCGGCGGCCGGCGAGCCCGACGAGCACGGCTGGCTGGAGACCACCGTGCCGATCGAGTCGATGAAACACGCCCACACGGAACTGCTCAAGCTCGGCGCGGAGGTGGAGGTGCTGGCACCGGCCGAGCTGCGGGAGCGGCTCACCGCGACCGCCCACGCCCTGGCCCGGCTCTACCCGCGTGGCGTGGCCATCGAGTCGGATTGACTCAGGCTTTGATCTTGGGTCTGGTGTTCGACGGCGTCGACCCGGCCCGGCCCGGCCCGGCAGGAGCTTTTCGAACCAGTGCTGGGCGTACGGGCCCCCGTTGAAGGCGGGGATCTCGCGTTGACATCCTCCCCTGCCTAATGGCGGGAGATTCCCGTTTCCG